>JAYSRH010000456.1:0-2791 GCA_043721115.1 Fibrobacteria bacterium
GTTCTTCGCTCTACACCCTGTTACAGGGACCGTCGGTTCCGATGGGTATGGCCGTGGCAAATCCCACTTCAATTTATTCGCTGGTCCCGGCGGGCACGGATACGGCCCCCAATACGCCTGCCGGTCACGAACTGACTTTCATCCGGCTGATGGCGACGGAGACGCAAAAATACAGCGAGTCGATTAAAAAGGCCTTAGCGAATGCCACCAATCGATCGGCGCTTTATCCAGCCACTGGGAACAAACTTTCCGACCAACTCAAGGCCGTGGCCAGACTTATCGCGGGTGGATTGCAAACCAAAATTTTCGTCGTCAATCTGGGCGGGTTCGACACCCATTCGAATCAAATTTTAAATTCCGCAGGCGATACCACGGTCGGCACGCACGCCAATCTGCTCGCAAGCCTGGATACCGCCTTGACGGCATTTCAAGACGACCTCAAACTGCTTGGCATTGAGAAACGCGTACTGGGTGTGACGATGTCTGAATTTGGCAGACGCATCCTTTCAAACGCATCCTTTGGAACCGATCATGGAACATCGGCGCCTTTATTCTTATGGGGCGCTGGTGCAACAGGCGGCATACTGGGGAAAAACCCCACCATTCCGTCTGTTGTAACGGTAAAAGACAATATCCCAATGCAATATGATTTCCGCTCGGTGTATGCAACCATTCTACAAGATTGGCTCGGCGTTTCCGGAACGGAACTGAAAAATGTGCTCCTCAAAGACTTTTCGACCCTGCCCATCATCAACACAGCCGTGCTTCCACGCCTTTCCGGATCCCATTTGGAACTTGAACAGAACTACCCCAATCCATTCCGAGGGGCCACCACATTACGCTACCGGGTTGCAATCAGCGAGAGAGTGAGACTTCGATTATTTGACGCTCAAGGTACGTTGGTACGGATGCTGGTGGACAGTTTTCATGTACCAGGAACGTATTCCCGGAACGTGGATGCCAGCACGCTTGCGCCCGGTGGGTATTTCTATCAATTAGAAGTGGGAAGTCATACGCAGCAAAGGCTGATGCAAGTCATTCGCTGACTGAATCCGCTGACTGCGCCCGTAGGATGAATCCGCTGATCTAAATTGCGGAGGCTGTTTCGGGTTTGCCTTTGGGGTGAACGGCCTGCTGAATGAGATGTCTGATTATTAGAATGGCTATCGTCGTTGTCGCCAATGCGGATCCCAAAATCACCCAGTTCCAAAGCGTCAATCCTTTGTCATCATCCAGCCAGCCTTTGCCCATTCTTCCGATGTAAAGATACAGGAGAATATCCGGTGACATGCCAAGTACCGAACTCAATAGGTAACGCCTGTAGTCGAGCTTGGGAATGGTGAATAGGTAATTCAAAAGCGAATACGGTAGAAGAGGATTTAAGCGAATCAAAAACACTAGGAATGCACCATGTTTGGCAATGGCTTCGAACACGGCTTCGAAGTTTTGATTGCGATGACGCAGCTTCTCCACACGGTCACGCCATAATCGTTTGCCCAGTGCATAAGTGACCACAACCGATGCGAGACCGGCCATGGAAACCAAAATATACCCGCTCCAAAATCCATAAATGGTTCCAGCCAGCATGATAAGCGGGGAAATGGGAATGAAGAAAACCACGCAAACCACGAATAGCAGAAAAAAGAGAATACCACCCCAATGGCCTTGGTGTTCGGACCATTCCACCGCATTCTGCAAGTAATCGCGGAAAGGAAAATACCAGTTAAAAGCGATGAGCCCTAGGACCACGAGGGTTATCAATAAGTATTTGATTTTCATGGCATCTGCTGGACAAACATGGCTGTAAGTTGTCCATAAGAATTTAGTAAATACCAGACTGCCAGGCCTTTTTGGCAAGAGCTGCGGGAGCATCCGGCCGACTGCTGTTGTCCGGGTCCGCTTTTACAAGTTGGCCGAAGGAGAGCACCTCTGTGGGGCAAGCCGTCACGCAGGCCGAACAGCGAACGCATTCCACATCATTCATAGGAATCCCTTTGTTGGCATAATTCATAACATCTATGCCCATGTGGCAGACCTTGGTGCAAATATTGCACGAGATGCACTTTTTCTTTTCCGAAAAGATCCGGTATTTGGAAAATCGACTATAGGTATGCATCAAAGCGGCTAGCGGGCACCCATACCGACACCAAATCCGCCCGGACAAAAAGAAGTACACGCCAAGTCCGAGCACTCCCGCAAAAAGCACATCGATGGAAAGTTTGTATCCCCCTCTCACCGTGTCGGCAAGGAGGTTACCCATACCCATCCGATGCGAAGCATAACTGCCTGCCGTAGCGACCACCGCCCAGAGTAAAACAAATTGGCCGATATGTTCCAGACGCTTGGGTGTCAAGCCATGCGGAGCCTGGGTTCGGTATTCGTCGCCCAATGTTTCCGCCATGCCCCCGCAACTGCAAATCCATCCACAATAAGCGCCTTTGCCCCAATATTTGACAATAAGAAACAGGACTCCAAAGGTCTGTACAAACGGGAACCAGGTCCAAAAAGTGCTCGTTCCAAAATCATTCATGTTCAAAGGCCAAAGAAGAACAAACCCAAAACAGGACCACTTTCCGGAGGGAAACATTTCACGCAGGATATAACCGTCCGGGGATAGGTGGGCTTTGATGAGAGGATCGAAAAGATGGAAAGGTAGGATGAAAAGAAAAAAGACTTGAATGAAAAGCAGCGTCAGCACCTGATAGCGGATATATCGGGTCTTGCGAATTAAAATCCTGCGAATGCCGAAGAGGAGAAGGGTGGTGCAATACAGCAGGCTGTAAAAGTAGGT
>JAYSRH010000457.1:0-2791 GCA_043721115.1 Fibrobacteria bacterium
CGAGCGAGTGGAAAATCCAATGAATCGACGACCGAGCGAAGTGTAATGGCTGCTGTTAGGCGATGTGGGGCTCGGTATTTCTTTGGGGGCGGTCTTTTCCTTTGCTAGGGAGTAGAACGTGGGATTTTTACGCTGGCAGAAAGTGCGAACTAACAATAGTACTCTCAGTTCGGAGAGAGGATAAAACCACTATTTGGTCGAATGGCTTATGAGCCAATTAATCTTTTTAGAACGTGGTCCCAGAAATTCCAAATTGAATGCGAATGTTTCTCATTTTAGTATCTGTACTGTTTGCAATAACATTCTTTAAACCATTGTAGTACATTGGACTAATGTATAAGGACCTATTATTTGAATAAAACCAATGGAATGCCGCGCCGCCTTCTATACCAAATTCTGACTCATTGAAAGACGCTGTTGGACCCAACTGACCACTAATAATTTTAGAAACGTTTCCACCCGCAATAAGTTCAAGTCCTAGGCTATTTTTTTTAAATAAATATTTTGCATTAATAGGAAATCGAAAGTAAAGTACGTTAAACTCTGCATCACGGTTGGCAATCGTCTTAGCCTTAGCATATTCGCCTCCCTCTTCAAATCCAGCTCCTAAGGAAAGACTAAATGCGTTTCCAAAATAATAGCTATTTGAAAATTGCAAGGTAAATCCGCTATGGGTTTCATATTTATAAAAATTATCATCTTTTGAATTAGTACCACCCAAGTTAATACCGGCTCCCAAGTTCAAACCCATTCCACAAAACGAATTAACTGCCATAGCCAGCAAAAAAGCAATCCCTTTATTCATACCACTCCCTTTCGAGTTTCATATAAAATTAATCAATATTGGGTATTTTCTCGGCTAATTTTAAGAATTATTTTTTAAATTCACGCTAAATTCGGGTATGCGTGGCTGCTCTTTCAATTTTGTTAAAGAAGCCCGGATTACAACCAGGTTAATCACTTAGATTATTTACCCGCAGCTTGCAATTTTACTTATCTGGATGGATAAGTATGCATGTCCATTAAAAGCACAATGCTTCCGTCTGATCATTTGGCCGCACGTTCGTCGAAAGCAACCCGACGGATAGATTTTGAATCCTTACCAAGGCCCCTTGGCTTGATTTCTTGTCAAATATTCTAATCTTGGTTTTAGCCGTCTAACGCTTGGATGAACCGCGAGCACGGGCGGAGGCCCTGGCCTGGTAAGGACAGGGCCGGAGCGTCACCGGCTTGGCTTTTGCGTAAGCAAAAGGCGAGACGGCCGAGCGCAGTCGGTTCGATCCAATTGTTAGACGGCTCTTGCGGAGAATAGACCAGACCTTTTTTGATCCAGTATGATTTTCTTGTCCCAAATATTATTGACTTCATTTTGATCTTCCCGCCCCCAAAAAATAGTTTTAAATCAATTGCCCGACGGGCAACTTTTCGAGCCCCATTTCGCCTAACGTTTTGCTATTACGAAGTGGGTTTTGAGGATTGCCCGAAAGGCAAGGATTTGGGCGAAGTGGGGAGCTGCTGCCCCCCGTAGCCCAAACCCGCAGTCTGTGATGAAGACGGGTTGAGGTGAACTGACGAAGACCACCTTAGATGAATGCAGGGAAAGTTAGTGTAACCGAATCCCAGTCTGAATTACCGGGCACTCCTCAAAATCCATTTGGGTGAAGCCCCGAGCGAGTAGAAAACCCAATGAATCGACGATCGAGCGAAGTGTAATGGCTGTGTTAGGCTATGTGGGGCTCGGTATTTCTTTGGGGGCGGTCTTTTCTTTTTTATGAAGTAGAACGTGGGAATTTTACGCTCGCAGAGCGTGCGACCTAACATCAAGTAACATTCCGTTTATTTAACTTGCATCGGTTAGGGATTGCTTTTTACATATGAATATCCACCACCAAGATAAAGGTACAATGAATCCTTGACCGTCTCATAAAGATACCAGGCATTCGGGGAATAACCTACCGAGGGGCGGTAATAAATTTTGCCACTAGCAATTTTAATGGGGATGGTAACTGATGGATATGGATATTGGGGTTTAACGAAAACCTTAGTCATCACGGTATCGCCCACAATTGTCAGCGTATCCGTTTCTGATACCCACCGATCACTTAAAGCACCGGCCCCGCTTCCGACATACCGGTTTTCTTCTTCGAATAAGGTAAAGTTCGGAGGCGAAAACTCGATGATTTCATCCCTGTTTGGGTATTTGATGCCAAGAATTATGACGCTATACTTGAATTTATTTCCGACAATCTGATATTCTATTTCATTTGATTGATGCGAGCGGTCGTCCGTATAAGTCAAGGTCGCTTTGCCCGCAGAGGTGAAATCGTATTCGAAGGTTTGATTTATACGCTCAAGTCGGCAAAGGAATTTTCCGGACAACTGACCAGTTTTAACGATGGCCGTATCCGAATCCTTTATGACCGCGGTAGCAGCGGAACCGGTATTAGACTCACAAGCAAAGAAAACGAATCCGAATCCAAATAGGAATCCGCGCAATACCAACTTTATCATGTTGACCTCGAAGAATTTTTCAATAAGACGAAAACGAACTTAAATTTAGTAACAAAAAGGAAGTTCTAGCCCAAGGTAGATGATTCTTCGCTTCAAAATCCCCAAATCCGGTTTTATCAATTAGCGTGCCACGCAGATATATCACGCTATACCGAAGCGTGCTTTCAATATTTTTCTGGCAGCCGTATAACACCCGATTAACCTGTGAACGAGGACGGAGTATTTCGACTGGTAAGTCGAAATACGGAGTGTTACCGGCGCGACTTTTGGCTTTGCAAAA
>JAYSRH010000458.1:0-20725 GCA_043721115.1 Fibrobacteria bacterium
TTCTCACCCCATCAATCAGGGCCGTATTTGCACTGGCATCATACAGAGGCGCACTTTCCGCAACCAGCATCCCCTTGCCTTGCTGCGTCATAATGAGGGCGGCAATGGCATGTTGACGAACGGCCTCTTGGTCTTCGGCACCGAGGTCCGGATATTTGTCCTTGATGATCTTACCCAGGCGAACTTGGGTCAGCTCTTCAGGAACCGTTTCATCGTCAAATAATCCCCGTTCGATCGAAACCTTGTCCTGGACAAAGGAGGCGATTACTTCGTTTAAATCCTCACGGCAGATCCGGGCCGCAGCCTCGCTTTTGGGTTCTGCAAGTCCCTTGATTTCCATTTGGATCTGACCCGTGGCCGGATTGAAGCCGACATTGCATTTGTCCGGTGAGTATCCTGATTCACCATAGTCGAATCCATCCGTTGGGCCACTGGTAGGATTTTTAGACTTGAATTCGAAGCGCGGCGCCAGGACTTGTTCCATGAGCAGGCTGGCGGCAATGGCCTTCAGGGTATCGTTTACGGCCTCGGCAACGGCTTGCTCGCTGGCATCCGGTTCAGCGATCAAATTGGTAAAACGGGATCGGGTTTTATCTTTTGCGTCACGGGTAGCACGACCGATAATCTGAACAATTTCCGTGAGACTCGATCGGTAGCCGATGGTTAAAGCATGTTCGCACCAGATCCAGTCGAACCCTTCTTTGGCCATTCCCAAGGCGATAATGATATCCACATGGTCGCGGTTGTTTTTTTGCGCCGGATCTTTCAGCGACGTGGAAACTTTGTCGCGCTTGGCCATATCGTCATCGACCAAATCGGCGATTCGCAAAATCCTGCCATCGGGTGTTTTCACAAGTTGAAATCCCGTAGCCGGGTCCGTGCCTTGCCATTCCCCGAGTTCACCAATAATATGTTCGACCTCTTTGACCTTGTCCTTGGTGCTTTCACGGGCATTGACGTTGGGAATGTGGATGATGGTCTTCTCAGTAGGATTAAGCACCTTGAGAATATCGTCCGCGTAGGGTCCGGAATAGAAGAAATAGGCGATGTCGAGCTGCTTCAAATACTGGTAGCCATTGAGCTGCTCATAATACGTGTAGGTTACGGTATCGAACTTGGCTTCATCATGGGGCGAAAGCACGGCTTCGGCATCGCCTCGGAAATAGGATCCGGTCATGGCTACAATATGCACCTTGTCCCGGGTGATGAAATCGCCGAGATGGGATCCCAATTTGTTGTCGGGACTGGCGGATACATGGTGGAATTCATCCACGGCAATGAGGCGGTTGTCGAAAGCCTCAATACCTAGCCGATCAACTGCGAAGCGAAAAGTCGCGTGGGTGCAGACGAGGATGGTATCGTTGCTATTGAGAAAGGCCACAACGGAATTGACCTTGCCACCGTCCTCCCCTGGTGCGTCGCAGAGGTTCCATCTGGGTTGCACTACCCAATCGGCCCAA
The DNA here is from genome assembly GCA_043721115.1 of Fibrobacteria bacterium. GTDB lineage: Bacteria > Fibrobacterota > Fibrobacteria > UBA11236 > UBA11236 > Chersky-265. Next base: position 1,461 of record JAYSRH010000458.1, read on the forward strand.
AAGCCATATTTGGTCAGGGGTTCATCATGGAAGCTGGATCCAATGGATTTTTCGGGGACGACGATGATTGCTTGCTTGAGACTTTGGTTCTTTAACTTGTCTAGGGCGATAAACATCAAAGCCCGGCTTTTACCGGAAGCTGGGGGCGACTTGATCAGCAGGTACTGTTCGCCGCGTCTTTCATAGGCGCGCTCCTGCATGGTGCGCATGCCGTATTCATTGGCCTTGGTGGACGCACCGGTTTGTGCGTACTTCACGGAAACGGAGGGGACGGACTTTGTTACGATAGTCATTGCGGATTGTCTTCCCTGGTAGTTGGGTCCTTCGTTAATTCACGTTCAATTTGTTCGATGCTGGGCAAGTTGGTCAAAAGCACGAGATTATGCCCCCAGGGCAATTGTCCAACAGCCTGTTGGACAATTAGGGGATCCGGCCATGCTTCGGCAAAAGCACGCATATACATCAGATTGGCGCGAGAAAAGCCCTTCATTTCGGGGAATGCGGTGCGCAGATCTTCTGCGAGCCGCTCGATCACCTTGGCACCCCATCCCTGCTGGGCTTGTCGGTCTAGGATGTCGCGTCCAATTTGCCAATAGAGTTGTACCAACTCCCGATTCACAGCCAGAGTGGAACGCTGCTGAGCGGTATGGATGCGACTCTTGAGGTCAATCAGCCATTCGGTATAGCCTTCGGGAGGCGGAATTAGGCGGATGGGGGTGATGTCTATTGAACTTCTATCGCTCATTTATCCCCCGAAAAACCAATTAAACGGTGAAATTTTGGCATTTCTATCGAACAGGTCAATAAAAACGTGCTGAACTTGGCTGAAAATGATCGATAGCCAATCGCTCAAGTGTGCGGACTTCACTAATTCTGCCTAGGCATTTCACTATAGATGCTGCCATCCAAAATTCGACCACTTTTTGTTTTTCCCATCCGAACGCCCTCATTATTGAACGCCCCCCATTGTTTAAAAAAGAATGGGATTTCCAATTCATGGCAGAGATGCTTGATTTTCATAGCCCACTCTTCTTTCATTGGGCGAGCAGAATGCCCTGATTCTCCTCCAACAATGATCCAACTAACTCCCCTTAGTTCCAAAGCCGTCAATTTTAGATCACCCAGTAACGGTTCTATTGAAAGGAAGCGCGTTGTCGAACTTACAGTCCTTAAGACCCGGATTCTCTCTTTATTTTTTTCATCTTCAACACTTACGCCAAGCCAAATATTCGATGGCAATTTACTGCCAAATCGCTTTTTAACATATTCGGCCATTCTTAGCGGTCTTTTGGTCAATACTTGATAGGTATGATGATTGGCGGTAATCATAGTTTCAAATACTGAATCAATGAAGGATTCCGGTATTTCTTTGTGGAAAAGGTCCGACATTGAATTCACAAAAATTATTCGTGGCTTTTTCCAATTGATCGGGTCAACCAACTTATCCGGCCGCAAGGTCAGATCAAATCCATTTTCAAAGTAGTGCCCCAGTGTTCCTCGAAACCGTTCAGAAAAAGTGCTGGCATAACAGTTCTTGCACCCTGAACTGATTTTTGAGCATCCGGTCACTGGATTCCAGGTAGAGTTTGTCCATTCAATTGTGGATATTTGGCTCATTATAGGACCTCCACTTTTTTCGGTTCTCGTTGCTTATCTACCCAAACGGTCCTGCTTCTAAAGGAGGGCTGTTTGAATATTATTCTTTGCTCGGATTTTAATTTTGCAATAACCGGTTCAATATGTTTATTGGAGAATCCATTATTAATTGCATATAAAAATATCTCCCGGTCTGTTCTAAGCTGATTTGAAAGAATTTTTGATGCTAGACCCGCCACAAATACATGGATTTTGCTTGGCGTGCTCATTTCTGAAAACAAAGAGGGTGCGTCTGCATCAATATTTTCACCGTAAATATTTTCCCTTTTTTTAATGCTAAAGGGCGCAATACGATACTGAACGTTTAACGGAATGAAGGATTGGTACTTTTCGGCAACCACCCGATGAATTTTAGAAGCGGGATATTTTTTTATTTCATCACCAGAAAGCTCAGGAATAGGCTGGATGCTTTCATGCTCAGAAAACCTATTAAAAATCGAGAATGATACAAAAGCATCTCTGAAGGCTTTATTGGTAAAAACTATACCGACTTTTTCCTTGTTGTAGCCGACTGCCTGAACATTTCTCTCAAGTCGCTCGCTATACGCTTTGTTCATGTCATTTAAATAAATCCGAATCGGGACTTTCGTTTCGTTTACTAAATCATTGAATTTCAGCAAATTCTCCAGGATGAGCAATGGGCTAACGCGAGTGCCAACGGAATCAATTCCTGCACCGGCGAAAAAATCAAAAATGTGTATCGGGTGAACAAAAGTGGGGGTGGGGTTCAAATATCGGAAATATTGGCTGTTCCAATTGAACGATTGTTCTAAGGCGCTAGAAACTGAGGTCATCAAAGTCCCACCTTTTAAACATGGCCACATCTGTTAGTGAAAAGTCTTGTTCGGCTACAATATCGTACTCTGCTACGCTGATTCCGGGAGCAGAGTCCATGACATGGGCCAATTTCGCCATGCATTTCTCAGCATTTTCTTTTTGAGCTGCAACCGCATATACCGAGTCTGGCATTGTTACGCGCAGAACAATTTTATAAGACTCCTCATCGGGCTTTTCGTCTGCTTCCATAAGGATATAAATACCCGAAAGCAGCTCTTCTGATGCTTTAAGGATGCCACGGATTTTTTTTTGGTCAGGCTTGTAGCGCTTATTGAAAGCATCGGGAAAGGCGGCACGGGTATATCTTTTAGCAATCCATTTTGAAAGCAGGCTTCCAGTCCCTTTTTCTAAACGAACGTGCGCGACGGGGACATTTTCCAGAATCCGTTCTCGAGGGAGTTCGAAGCGCCAGCGTACTTGGGATTCGTAAACCTGGAACTTTTTATTTCTTTCCGCTTTGAAATGGAGTCGACGCGGGCTTTTCCCATGCGTCAGATTACCATCAATGGTTGAAACGGGTATCGCCCATAAAACTTCCACATAGGGCTCGATTTCTAAGGAAGGGCAATTAACGTCGCAATCTTGGCTGATAACAATGGCTAATCCTTCACCCTCAGGTTGAGTTGATTTGTGATGGCAGGGGATTAGGTAACGATGTAACCCAGGTGGCAATATAGCCCCTTGCTGCCAACCGGCTAAATAGAGCTTGGAATAATCCGACATAGGTCACCGATTTTTATTCTTCGCCAAGTCGCTTCCCGGTGATGAAGTCAATCTCTTCACGTTTAGGCTGCACTTTTATGCCATATTTTTCAATCAATTCTTGGCTTGTAGGCTTGCGGCTGGATTTGCCTTTCTCAAAGATTGCACTCAGGGCATCTAATCCTTTGCGAATTGCCTCAAGAGGAAGGGGGACTTGTTTCAATAGGTCAACTAAAGTTTGGCCCGATCCCAAACGGTGGTTACGAAAATTTCCGAGAAATCCAACTTTCTTTCGCCTCCAAATAATAGCGACTTCATAAAGATCGTCAAGCCGAATTCGATTCGAAGGATGGGGGGAACGTTCCTCCGCCATCCAAGAATAAAGCGTTGGCCTTTCCACCCCTAATAGAACAGCCATTTCTGTAATTGTGACGGATAATTCAGACTTAATGGCTGCCAACATCCGACCCGGTGAAACGACAGAAGAGTGAAGATGTAATTCATCCGGCAGAAATCTGAGTATTCGGATATACGGGCCAGAAGAATTCGATGCCATCAAATCTTCGTAGCGAAATTGACTCCCTGTTCCTTGCGTAAGGGCGAAAGGCGAATAATCGAAAACGCCATCTTCACTTTTCTCCAAATAGATACCGCTGCATTTGTTAATTGAACGTGGCAGCGCGGTAGATTCTAGGGAATTTGGGAAATAGGAGGGGCTTGGTTCCCGAACAATGGTAAGTCCGCTCATACGGGTTCAGCCCCCCACTTTTTTAGTGCATATGGATTGATTGCATCTTGAAACATAGCATCAACGTGCTGGTGCATTTTCCAAAAAGACGAGATTATCGCCCCAATTTCAAAATCGCGTTCGGATAAATTGAAGTGATCAAAATCCATAATGGCTACCGAGTCTCCCATCTGAAAAGTGTGGGATGGTTTGAGTGGGTGCTGCGCCAAGTCTCCGGGAAGGCTTAGCCCGGCCTTGTTCTGGTTTACGCGTAGAATGAATTCCCCGTCTGCAGTTTTTCCATGCACTAAAGATTGGTGCAGGATTTCGTTCGGATCAAACTTATTGATCTTGTACCCTGCCAACCCAGCTTGCAAATAGTCATCCAGCTTTTCTCCTTCATCCAGTTTGAATGCGTCAACATAACGCAGGCCGATACGAACGACCAAGCCTGGTGGACTTAGTGTCCCAAGCTGTTCCAAAATGTCTTTCATTTCTTCGATAAAAGGCTCAAAGCGATCGTAGTCCGTTGTTTGTAGCACCAAAAAATCCTTGGATAATACGATGGCCCGGGTATTTTCCCGATTTCCAAAAATCCAAAATCTGGAGGAGGTACTCTGAAACTCAGGTGGGATTAACGAAATATTCTGCTGGATTTTTTCTTCGAAGCGCAGATATCCTTTCTGAAGAAACGATTCTTGAAATTTCCCGATTTTTTCTTCTATGGATGGAACCTGAGAAAAACGCAATTGCGCCAAAACAAAAACCAAGGGTGACCTCTTCAACTTCAGCGCGGCAAGCTTTCTAGTCATTTCAATATCTTACAAATAATATTACACTTATTAAAGGTTTAGGAGTATGAAAATAAAGGTTTTTGCCCAAAAAAACCCACTAATTATTGGTTTTTGAGGCTTTAGGGTTTGATGGTTACTTTCCAGGGACAAGCTCCCTCTCGGCGAAGCTGAATTGCCGCAAAAGCCGCGGAGATTCTTTTTTTAGCGCAGTCTTTTCATTGATTATTTAAGTCGAGCCCTAAGGCTTGGATTCGAAGGGTCAATTGCTTTTGTAAATCTACGGTGTCTTTCCAAAAAATATGCGGGAAGTGGGCTGTATCAAAGTGCCTTCGATCGGTCCATTTACATTCTTCAAACTCCATGGCTCGAATTTCGGATGGATGCAGGTTTTTTTGTAAACGTACTTCCCAGGTCTGGTTGCAACACCAAATTACAGGAATTCCTAGACCTAATGCAAAGCCAGCTTCAAAATAGACTCCGCCTCTTTCGCCCGTTACATCACATACAAGAACCCTGCTGCGTCGAATTTGAGCCATGATTTCATCATCGATTCGGTTCTGATGAGGTTCTCGGTCGACTCGATATGGATGGTAGCCAACGGATTTCAGAGCAGGAAAAAAGCCTTCATCAAAAATCGCGTTCATTTCTCGGTGAAACCACATGGCCACAAACGCTTGGTTGCCATCTCCGCGCTTTGATTTGATTTTTCGGACTTCTTCCCATCCACTCATTGTAAGTTTTATGATGATCGTTTTATCTTCGCTCATGAATTGTTGGTGAATTAATCCTCTTCCACCAAGCTCTTCGGCAAACTCCTTGAAATGGTCTCCTGAAGGCAAGTAGGCTCTTCTCGACCAAATTTCAATATGCTCACTTTTCGTTTTCGTACCAAGATACTTGGTAATTTTTGAAAGGAGAAAAAGGAAATGGGTTACCTGTTCTGAAACATCAGCAGGGGTACCACTCGAATTTGCCAATCGTTTTGCTTCTTTGAGATCAAATTTCGGAAAAGGAATATTTTTTTCATCGAAATAATTTCGTACTAAGCCGCGGAGGGCTATTTTTTCACTTTCGGAAAAATCATATTTTTTAGACTGACCCATTTCCCTAGAATCGAAGGTGTATTTTCCGCAATGTGGGCACCCTGCAATAATGGTCCCAATATGTCCACTGTCCTCTGTTGTTTCCGTAGCCTCAATTCCAGCGGCGCAAAATAGGCATTTGGAATCTATAAGTGAGAAGTTATTGGACATTTACGCTCCGTTACGAATTCAAATCAGTATAGCCTATTGCATTTGTTTAGCACACTATTTTCTATTAGTCCTCGCAATTACTTGCAATTGACTTCATCATAACTTTCATTCACGTCGTACCGAAAGGCGTTCATGTGTGCTGTCCTCTTGTGTCGTACCTAGTAGAGATTGTGTATGTGAAATGGGTAGGCTGAAAGTGCATTCCGTGTATTCAACTCATTCTAGCTTAACGATTCCATCCCGATTATGGAATCATACCCGCATTGACCAAAAATTTTTGAAAACTGTTCATTCCCCTCTGGCTCAATTGGATTGATAGTAATGCGCTTGTTTAGTGTAATTCTGGTGTTGGATTCAAGGATTTTTTCAGTAAAATCATTTTCATTAAATAATTTTGAATCGGTGAAGATGATTGCCAGCGGAAATATTTTAATGGCATTTACCAAAATCATTTTTTGATCGCCAGCGATAAGCCCAATGTCGCGGATCACTTTGATAATATGGAAAGGGTAATAGAATAGATAAAGTCGGTATTGCTGCGAAAACGATTTAACATTACCAATCAGCACTTGGGCACACGCTTCCTCAAACACGGATCTATCGTTCGTGGTTTTCGCGGCTAAAAAATGACCCAGTATCGATTTCAAAAATCGCGGCATATTAAATTCGAGCTTAATCAAGTGAGAGGATGGACTCGAATTTCGAATGGCATTATAAACTTTGCTTAAAGTAGTGTCGAAATCGGACATTTTTCCATTACAATCCTCGCAGATAGTTTTGTAGGCGAGGCCCTTGGCTACAAATTCAAAATTGGGACCACTGTCAATTGGATAAAGTCGTTTGAACGCCATTTTTCGGTCGTTACCTAAACATTTTGGAGGGACATGATCTATCGATAGTGGCTTCGGTTTCAAACAAATAGTACATATTCCATCAAGGTTTTTCTTTTCAAGACAGAAATTTTTCGGTCGTTTTGTGGTGAGCTGAACCAAGGGAGGGGTTTCGGTCATGATGCATTCTTCCCCCCCGCCGCTTTCGCAGCAGGTTGGGACTTGAACCTCGTTCCGGTTGAAGTAGTCATCTTGGTATACAGATCAAATAATTTTTCCAACCGCTCCGTATCATTGCGAAAGCGGCGGCCGATGTAAATGCGTTCCAACACTTCATCATTCCGTTCGTGGGCGGCATGCAGGTCGGCGGGCATGAGGGCGGGATCGTAGAGATCGGCGATGGTGTCAGGGAAATGCACTTCGCGGGCCAGCAGAATGTCTTCAGCGCAACGAGTGAGGTCGGATTTGTTTTTATCGGTGAGGGTGGGAACGGGGAAGGTGTTCCAGCCGAGGGTGTTGGAATACGAGAAATCCGTTCGCATCCGCACGCAAACGGTTCCAATCCAAACCCAGTGGAGACGAGATGCGATGAGGGTCATGTTCCAAAGGGGGGCGTCGTAGAGGGCGAAATTGCGATCGCCTACTATTGTTCCTCCTTCTACTATTCCAACTGGCAAATAGGGTCTATTTTCGGAACTCACGCGTGGTACTACCATGGTGGTTTTGCTGGATTGATATCGAATTTCAGAAAAACGATGTGGCGTATTGGCTTCTATTTGTGTTTGCTTCTTTGGACTTGCCAAGCGCATTTGGCGAACATTTTCAAGGCGATGTTTGATTGTCGGAATCTGGGTCGCTTGTTCAACATCATTATCATTTATCCAAAGACAATAACGTTGCTTGCCGTTAATAAATTCTTCAGAGTTGGAAAAATTACGGATAAAATCCTGGGTTTGTGGAAACCCCACCATCAATTGTTCTTTTTCTTGAAAACTGAGAAATAGATGGCCTCCATCAACAGGTTTGCTTCCAAAATCCATTTCCGAAATTTCCGTCAAGGGTTCACTGACCTTTTCCACCATCACATTGGCACCGGGTGACAGGTAAGCGTTGATATGCTCCACCTTTTTTATACCCAGTACATCATCCGAACCTTTGTCGGCAATGGAATATAAGCGACAGGACGTATTATCCTGCACGGCTAACCCTACAATCACCACCGTAACCCCCGCATTATGGCTGGCTAAATTAGCCCACTTAAAACTGTTATGCGCAAAAGAAATACGATGGCCTGTTTTAAAAATCAATGGCCAAAGAATCGGGACTTGCTGCCCTTGGCAAATAGAATTCGTAGACACAAAAGCCGCTGCCGCTTTGGTCTCGGTACCATACATGGCCGCCTTCATAAACCAACCGGAGACATAATCGAGTGACTTCCAATTTTTTGTGCGTTTGTCAAAAATGGCTTCTAAATCCGCTTTTTGCTCTTCCGTTTGCCAGGTCGAACCAAGATACGGCGGATTCCCACAGATAAAAGTTTCCCCACCTTCATTTTCAAAATCAAGTTGGGGCTGTGCCACTTCAAACAGATCCCCGGAGTACTGAACGGGCGCAGTCCCCCTAGGCGGACAAATGCTCAACCAATCCAGCCTCAAGGCATTTCCACACGTGATCCAGTTCTGGGATTCCAAAGGCAAAAATACAGCCAGGGCTTCTTGCTGGCCTAGGTAAAGCAAATTGCATTGGTACTGGGCGATAATCAAAGCCAACCTTGCAATCTCCGCTGGGAAATCACGCAGTTCAATACCACGAAAGTTAGTCAGAGGAATTTCGCTCTTGCGTCCGGGCTCACCTCGGCGCTCGTTGATGGTATGCTCGATCGAGCGCATCTGCTTATAGGCAATCACCAAAAAGTTACCCGATCCACAGGCCGGATCAAAAACGCGAATCCTTGAAATCCGTTTACGCAAATTGAGCAGCATACGGGCATTTTCGCCGGCAGCCGTAAATTGTCCCCGCAAGTCATCCAGAAAAAGCGGGTCCAGCACCTTCAAAATATTGGGCACGCTCGTATAGTGCATGCCCAGCGCCCCGCGCTCCTCGTCATCGGCAACGGCTTGAATCATGGAACCGAAAATATCCGGATTGATTTTGGTCCAATCCAGTTTTCCCACATGCAATAGGTAGGTACGCGCAATTTTACTGAACTTGGGGGCTTGCACCTTGCCCGAAAAAAGATCGCCATTCACATAAGGAAAGGCATCGGTCCAACGCGGCAATTTTGCTCCGGCGCGATCAGCCCCCTTGACATTCATCGCCCGGAAAATCTCACCAACCACTTCATGCGTATTCGAAGAATCGCGTTCGCTCATGCGTTCGATGCTGCCCGTAAACAGGTCCGCGCCATGGAAAATGTCCGTGTCTTCGGCAAAAAAGCAGAATACCAGTCGGGCCATGAAATGGTTCATCTCATGGCGACGTTCCGATTGTCCCCAATCGGCATTGTCCTTCAAGAGCTCCAGATAGAGCCTATTCAAGCGGCTGGTGGCCCGGATGTCGAAAGAACTCTCGCGAATTTGTTTGACCGTGGTAATCCCGGCCAGCGACAAGAAAAATCCAAAGTGGTCGGGGAAATCCGGATAGGCGCAGGCGACGGTATCGCCCGATTCCATGTCTTCGGCTTCGAATTCAATGCCATCCGTAGCTAGGATAAAGCGGACCTTGCCTCGGGTCGTGGCAGGGCTCGCTTTCAGAGCATCGAGGCTTTGAGTGACCTGGCCTACTGGGGCGACAAGGATATGGACATTCTTCGCCTGCAGCACACCGCCCAAATCCGACTTGTTGGTTTCGCCTGAGCGCAGGCGTTTGAGGGTCGTATCTTTGTTCCCAAAGGCTTGCAGGAATGCATAGGGAAACTCTTCGCGATCAAATGGCTGGGCCGCAAGTTCGGAGATAGCTGCTTCGATTTCTACTGCGTTCATGGTTGTGTTCGCCCCAGCCATCCTTGTTTTTCTTCGAATTGGGGTGGTGCAATTCCATGCTTCCGGCAAGCGTCGATCACGCGATTCGTTCCTCGGCCCCAAATCTCAACATCACCTGTGCGATGAAAGGCATCGGCAATCAATGGATTGCGCTGATAGCCGGCGAGTTGCTTGGCGTCAGTGGGAGTTTTAGATATCACGCTTTTGTATTCCTGGCTGAAAAGAGAATTCCTAGCTCCAAGCCTGTTCCAAGGCAGGAAAATCAAAGTCCTGAATGGCATCGCGCATATTCCAGTACCGTTTCGTTTCTTGGAAAAGTTCGCTCAGGGCATTGAAAATCAAGCGTTGGGATTTTAAGTCGAGAAGGTCGTTTTGAACTAGGAACTCAAGCCAATAGGGAACGCCTTCCAAAAAGGCGAATGCAGCAAAAGATTTAATATTGAAAATGGAAAAAGCATCGGACAAATAGGTGTCTAGATTTTGATAATCGGGAACCAGAATTTGGACGGAAAGATTGTTTTTAAAAGGAAACTGTTCCAAGTAATCCGTTTTTTTCAGGGGTCCCTCGATACGATCGAATATAAAAAGGGTCAACTCTGTGCTGACGAGGTTCGCTCTTAGATAGGTCATCCCTTTTTCACGATGTAGCCAGCCAAGAAAAGTATTCGTCAAAGAAGCCAGGCTATGATCGAAGCGAAGACGGCTTTCTTGGTCAGTACGATAAGTCTTTCGGGAGATTTCAAAATCGGGTTTCATCCAGGCTGGGCCGGGCAATCCTAAAAACTCCCCAATTGATTTTTCGAAATGAATTTCAGTATTTTCAAGAAAGTAATGGACCCGGCTGTCGAGTTCCCGATTTTCGGGGCCCGGGTTCATAGCAGTTTGTAGGTAGGAAAAAATTTCAATATCTGCTCACCGCCCGGCATACTCTTCGATTTCACTTTCAGCAAGCTCAGCGCAATTTTTGATACATGGCCATCCGCATCGGAATCCTTCCAACAAGGGATTGTGATGCCCTAGGTAAGCCAATTGATCCGCCCGCTCTAATATCAGGTCGAAATCCGGAGGCGTTATCCGGACTATGTCCTGAAACAGTTTGCTGACAGAGTTGAGGTCTCCAAACTTCAAAGCGACTTTCAGCCGTTTATTCAGGATATAGGGGATACAATCGGAATAGAGTTTAGGTAGGGAGACGCTGAACAGTTTCACACATTCATCAAAAAGGATAAGGTCCGCTTCTGATTCAGCCGAGTCCGCTACATCCAAATACCATTCTAGCAGCATGCCGTCATCCTCTGGAGGAGCAGCAAGACAATCTTTCAGCAACGCAATTTTACCCTTGAAATCCGAGGTGTGGAATCCATGATCCAAGGAATCCCGTTCCATGAATGGATTTGGAGACTCGAATTCATCTATGGAAAAGTCCTCGTCTTTCGTGTCCCGTTGCCTATCCGATTCCATGCAGCACTTTTTGTATTTTTTTCCACTGGCACAGGGGCAAGGGTCGTTACGGCCAATTTTTTCCATATGCCAGTCCCAGTTAAAATGAATTGTTCGAGGGTAAAGGTTGCAACAATCGAAGGATTCTTCAAACCTAAATCAGCGCCACTTCAGGTCTGGATTTCTGGAGTGAAACCATGGCGCATCGTATTTTCCGTAATGCAATAGGGGTCTACGAATTGAAGCAGATAGCCCGGGCCACCCGCTTTGGTTCCCAGGCCACTGTGTCCAAAGCCGCCAAAAGGCTGCCTGTCCACCAAAGCCCCGGTGGAACCACGGTTGATATACAGATTGCCTACGCGAAATTGCGATCGAGCCGCTTCAATATGCGCCGGACTGCGCGTGTAAACGGCCCCGGTTAGTGAGAACGGCGTTGCAGCCACTATTTCCAAGGCGTGTTCGAAATCCTTGGCTTGGATCACGGCCAATACAGGGCCAAACAATTCCGCTTGCATCAGTTTATGCCCAGCATCTTCTACTTCAAACACCGCCGGAGCCACAAAATTTCCGCCGACTGGTGGGGTACCCTGGTAGAGCAGGCGCGCCCGAGGGCCCGGATCATTTATTGCAGCTTCCAAACGCTGTTGAGCTTCGGCATCGATTACGGGAGAAACATCGCATGCAGGCGATTCCGCCGAGCACACTTCCAGATCTTTGCACGCGGCTATCAAGCGTTCTAAAAAAGCCTGATATATTTCGCCGACTACCACCAAGCGCGAGCAGGCTGAACATTTTTGACCCGCAAAACCAAAAGCACTTCGCAGAATTCCGATGACGGCTTCGTCCAAATCGGCATCGTCATCGACTATGATGGCATTCTTGCCGCCCATTTCACACACAACTCGTTTGAGACTGCGTTGGCCAGAACGCAGTACGGCGGCTTCGCGCAATATTGTTGTACCCACCTGAAGACTGCCCGTAAAGGCTATTTGGGCAATGGCTGGATGGGCAACAAGATGCGCGCCGACAACTTCACCCAGACCCGGAAGGAATTGAACCACTCCCGTTGGGAATCCGGCTTTCTGCATGGCTTTAAAAAGTTCATACGCCATGGCGCTGGATTGCTCAGCAGGTTTAAGGATCACGGGATTACCGGCCACTAGTGCAGCTACGGACATGCCACATAAAATAGCCAGGGGAAAGTTCCAGGGTGCTATGATAAGAGTGGGCCCGCGGCCCTGATACCCCATGCTGTTCATTTCACCGGAAACTTGTGCCTGAGTTCGCATAGACAGTTCCGTCATAGCCTGTCGTGCGTAGTAGCGGCAAAAATCCACGGCTTCAGCCACGTCCAAATCCGCTTCGAGCCACGGCTTTCCCACTTCCAAACACTGAAGGGCTGCAAGGCGTATTCGATCTCTTTCCAGCACATCCGCTAAAGCTTCAGCCAGCAACGCCCTATCCCGCAATGGCTTATCGCGCCAGGCCCGGTACGCGCCTTCCGCAGAACGTGCCGCAGTATCTGCCTGGGAGACGGAGGCGAATTGGATTTTTGCAACACACATTTTGGAATCATTGGGTGAAAACCATTCCAAGGATGGAGACGATTTCGTCTCTTGGCCATTTAGAACAATCGGAATGGATAAGGGAAACTGGGTCTTCCAGGTCTCCAGTGCCTTTTGAAAACCGGCCCTGCCTGTGGGTAAAGAAAAATCCGTGCGTGGGCAGTTGCGGAAAGGGGAGGACAAATCGCCCGGTAGCATATCCGTTACGGTGGGAACCGGATCTCCAGGGTATGCCAAAGCAGGACCATGATTTACTAAAGTAGGAAAGTGTGACGGAGCGGACAATAACAATCCGATGTCTTCGCCATCGTGGTGGCTTTGCCGCAGGAAACCGGAGTTCGAGGTGTTTTCCAAAAGCCTGCGCACCAAGTAAGCCATGCCGGGGAGCAGTGCGCCCACAGGGGAATAGACGCGTACCCGATATTTTCGGGAGCGCAGCACTTTGCGTTCGGGTTCGGCCATGCCATACAGCATTTGAATTTCGAATGCATTAGCCGGAACCTTGAGGTCCTCGGCAGTTGCCATGGCATGCACTAGAGAGCGGAGGTTATGGCTTCCGAAAGCCGGAGGCAAATATACATGGTTTATCAACAATTCCCGCGAGAGCATTTCATATTGGATATCTGAATCTGCCTTGCGAGTCAGCACCGGACAAGGCAGTCCCCACTGCGCCGCCATGGCCACTTCATAATCCCAGTACGCACCTTTAACCAACCTCACCGTGATGGGTGCCCCACGCGATTTAGCGAGGGCCAATAACCGTTGAACATCCTTGGGGGCATGCCTTAGATAGGCTTGCACCACAATACCCACATGCGGCCAGGTGCGAAGTTCCGGATGCGCCAGAATTTCCTCGAAAAGATCATAGGTGATGTCATGGAGCTGCCAGTTTTCCAAATCCACATTGAGGAAAACATTTTTTTGTTTGGCTAATAAAAATAAAGGGAGTACTCGCTTTTTAAGTCTGGCTACGGAGCCTGCCGTATTGATGGGATCGAGCCTGGGTTCTAGCGCCGAAAGCTTAAGGGAGACATTGGCGATGGGAATTGGGCCTAGAGCACTATTTGATAGAATCGGATCCGGTGACCATTTCGCGACTTCGCCGGAAATATTTTCAATCAGGTCCTGGTAGCGCTCAAAATAAATCTGCGCCTCCAAGTCGCTGAGTGTGGCTTCACCCAGCAAATCGGCGGTAAAACCAATTCCCCCTGAATGCAATTTGCGCAACACGGGAATCGCTTCCTTGGCATCACGGCCCAGAATAAAATTCTCGGCCATATTCACGACATTCCGTTTGATAACTTCCACAGCGACCATACCTGTAATACCGCTGGAAGCAGCCTTGAGGGCCACGCTCAAAACCGGAGGCAAGGGCCGATTTTCCCGTATCAGATAATCGCGCATATGCTGCCAAATCTGCCGCCGCGACTTGAGAACGGGCAGCACATCCACCAATCGGAACAAGTCCACACGAAAAGACGGATCCTTCATCGCCCATTCGAGAATTTTTCCTTGCCAAAAATCCTTATTAAAAACCCCGGGGGTTTCCCCTTGCATTTCCTTCCAAATTTCTTTGCCGAGTTTTAAAATGGCAGGATCTAAGCTACTATGCGAATGAATTTCCGATTTCAACATTGTTCCTTTCACAAGCCGCGCACTGATGCGGCTACTTCTGCAACTTGTTTTGCCAATCCGTCCATGTCCGCCAACCTATTCCCCAGCCCAAAGGAAAATCTGAGCGAAGTGGAGGCTGCCGCTTTATCCTTACCCATGGCCAAAAGCACATGCGAATTTTTAACCGAACCGGACGCGCAGGCAGCACCGGCTGAAACGGCTATGCCACGCATATCAAGGCCCATCACCAGCAAATCGGAGCGGCATGCCGGGAGGGTAACATGCAGTGTATTTGCTAAGCGTTCGGCGCCCTCACAATTCACCACCAAGTCTGGTATGCGCGTCCGCAAGGCTGCGGCCAACGCATTCCTAATTTCAATCAGCCGGACCCGCTCCGTTTCGCCATCTCTAGCAATAATTTCAACCGCCTTGCCGAATCCGATAATTCCCAAGACATTTTCCGTGCCCCCTCGGAAGCCCCGTTCCTGAGTGCCTCCAAGCATCCGGGCCTGCATGGGGGCTCCTTTACGAACATACAATGCGCCTACGCCTTTGGGTCCATTGATTTTATGGGCGGATAGGGAAAGAAAATCGATTTGCCAGGCTTGGGGATGAATCGGCGGCAGCTTGCCGAGCGCCTGCACACCGTCACAATGAAAAGCAATCCCACGCGGCTTGAGCAACCGGCCGATTTCGGCAATGGGTTGAATGGTTCCCACTTCGTTATTGGCCGCCATCACTGAGACCAAGCCTGTATCATGACGCAATGCTTTGGCAATGGCATCGGGATGGACTATCCCATTTCCATCAGGTGCCACCCAGGTTACCTCCCACCCCTCGACTTCCAACTTTCGAAACGGTTCCAGCACAGCGGGATGTTCAAAGGCGGAAACCACCAAATGGCGGCCAACCATTTTTCCAGAAGCCGTAGCCCCGAGTATGGCTAGATTATCCGCCTCCGTTCCCCCGCTGGTGAATACGATTTCCAATGGGGTGACGGCTAAATAGCGCGCCAAAATCTCACGCGCATCTTCGACCAAACTGCGGGCAGAACGACCATAGCCATGGGTACTGGAAGGATTGCCGAAAACTTGTGGTCCGAAAGCGTCCGGCCCGTTTACCCGGGCTGCCAGAATATATTTGGACATGGCCTCGGCCACTTCTGGATGCAAGGGCGTGGTGGCGTTGTGGTCAAAATAATGCTCTGGCACTTACCTATCCTTGGAAATCCTTGCTACTACAAATTCCGCTCCCAGGTTTGGCCGTCCCAAACCCAGGAACACCTTAGATATAACAGAACCACCCAAATAACGTATCGCCTCGATACGGATACCTTCGCGCGCGCACAGGGATCGAAAATCCTCGAGGCTGAAAAGATGGATATTGGGTGTGTCGTGCCAATTGTAAGGTAACGCATCGGATACGGGCATCATGCCAGTAGTCAATAAGGACATGCGATTGCCCATGTAGGCAAAATTGGGAAAGGCAACAATCCCTTTGCGGGCAGCGCGGAGCATCTCGCGGAGCACCAGCTGCGGCTTCTTTACCTCTTGCAGAGTTCGGTTGAGTACGGCGTAATCAAATGCTAGGTCACCAACCAGGGAAAGGCCCATGTCCACATCCATCTGCAGTACCGGTACGTTTTTCCGAAGGCAGTCCACCACATGATTGAGGTCGAAGTCTATTCCAATCCCCGTTACCGCATGGCTTTTATATAAAGTGTCGATCAAGGCGCCATCGCCGCAGCCGACATCCAGAATGTGACTGCCTCTCTCAATCAATGAAGCCAATACTTCCAAATCCTGGACTGCGGAAAAACCATTTCCTGTTTGCATGGTCG
Organism: Fibrobacteria bacterium; assembly: GCA_043721115.1. Classification (GTDB taxonomy): domain Bacteria; phylum Fibrobacterota; class Fibrobacteria; order UBA11236; family UBA11236; genus Chersky-265. The sequence continues at coordinate 17,700 of JAYSRH010000458.1, forward strand.
GTGGGGAAATTCCTTGGGATTTTACAACGGCCGGTCGAACCGGGTCAAAGGCGGGCTTTTCCAGGAACCCTTGAATCACCTTGGAGAGATTTACCACTTCCAGAAGAAAGGCGTCATGGCCATGGGGTGAATCCAGTTCCACCACAGATACGATTTTTTTCTGGTCAAGCAGTACCCGTCCCATCTCGCGGGTTTGTTCGGGATAGAAATGCCAATCCGAGGATAGGGCCACTAAGAGAAACTCAGCTCTGGATCCGGAAAAGGCTTTTTCCAAACTTCCATAGCGGGTCACCAAATCAAAATGATCCATGGCCCAGGTAATGTGCAAGTAGGAGTTGGCGTCGAAGCGGCGGATAAATTGATCGCCTTGATGGTTGAGATAGCTTTCCACCTCAAACCCGGTTTCGAAATGCTTTTCGTCCCGCTCCTCTTTGCGATTGCGGCCGAATTTCTCATGCATGGAAATGGCTGATAGGTAAGTGAGGTGCCCGATCATACGGGCGAAGGCTAAACCTTGTCCCGGTATGTGACCATCCTGATAATAATCTCCGTCCCTGAAATTGGGATCGTTCACAATAACTTTGCGTCCAATGATTTCAAAACCCAGCGCCTGTGCGGACACATATGCCGCTGCCGCGATACAGATACATTTCCGAACGGTGCCAGGATAAGTAATGCTCCATTGCAAGGCCTGCATGCCTCCCATGCTCCCACCCACCACGGCTTCAAGCACGTCGATGCCCAGTTGTTTCACCAGCAGGTGTTGCACCCCTACCATATCTTCAACGGTAATTTTTGGAAATGCGGAGCCATAAGGTTGGCCGGTATCCGGATTCTGTGAGCTGGGACCGGTGGTCCCTTTGCATCCGCCTAGCATATTGGATGAAATGACAAAATAGCGATGGGTATCTATGGCCTTGCCTGGCCCAATCATATCGTCCCACCAACCGGGCTTGCGATCCTCTGGTGAATTCCACCCCGCGGCATGCGCATCGGTAGTGAGCGGGGAACAAATTAAGATGCCGTTAGAATGCGCGGCATTCAAAGTTCCATAGACCTCATAGGCCACATCAAGGCGTTTGAGAAATTTTCCCGAGACCAACCGAAAACCCTCGGAGGGAAGCTCCAGATGCATGATACGGGTTTCCGCCTGCATCTTTTCCGGCGCCTGCATTTTTTCTGGCTCATGTTGGATGGATGGATTGGGAAGCATGGTTTGAATTTAGATATATTATCCCCTCTATCCATATGCCAGAACTACCGGAAGTTGAAACCATTGTCAGAATGTTGATGCCCCGTGTGGGCGGAAAACGTATTGTCACTGCCGAGCTGCGACTGGGACGACTTTTATTGGGCATGAATCCGCAGAACTTTTCCGCCAAACTGGCCGGACAAAAAATCCTGCATGTGCGTCGCCGAGGCAAGTACATCCTGGTTGAACTTGAAAACGTCACTCTCATTGTGCATTTGGGTATGACGGGGCAATTGACCTTCTCACCAATCGCTCCTGAGGAAGACGGTACTTTTATCCGTACCGTCACTGGACTTCAAAAGGCCCGTGGCGTGCATCCAGTCGACAAGCACACGCATTTCATCCTCCATCTGGAAGGCGGCGAAAGAATTCTGTTTCGTGATCCGCGTACTTTCGGTAAACTCTTTTTGGTGGATGGGCAGGAATGGCCTAAGCATCCGCGCATCCGCATCCTGGGTGAAGAACCGCTCACGCTACGCATTCCATCTTTCCTGTCCAAACATTATCCGATAGAAAGTGCGCGAAGCATCAAAAGCCTGCTGCTCGATCAAACCTTCCTGGCCGGCGTAGGCAATATTTATGCCGATGAAGCCCTTTTCCGAAGTGAAATCCATCCTGCCCAATCCGTTCGTAAAATACCGAAACGCATGCGCATCCAACTGCTTAAGGCCGTTCAGCAGGTTTTAACTTTGGGCATCAAGAACAGCGGCACAACATTTTCCGACTATCGTAAACCGGATGGTACAAAGGGCTCCAATGCCTCGAGACTAAAAGTCTATGGACGGGGCGGCCAGCCTTGTTTAAAGTGTGGAGCAACTTTGGTCAAGACGGTTGTGGCACAGCGCGGCACGGTATTCTGTCCCAACTGTCAGGGCAGGAAACCGAAGTAAATTTTTTAGAGATTAAACGCCATAAGTCAAGGGGAAAAAGCCCCGGAAATCCTTTATTTTTACACTAAAGGAAGGGTTGAATACCTATTTGGGTGGGCTAAATACCTATTTTCCAAAAAACAGATTCTTCCTGTGGACAAACCTCGGAGCGGAAAGCATACTTTCATTATGGAACGCGACGCCAACGTGGAAAAATCTCTGCTTGCTGAAATGGGAAAAGCCAAGAGCGTGCTTCTGGATCGCGTTACGGAACACAATCAGATTATTCTGCATAACTTCAAGGAAACGGTCGAGCGTTCCACGCCCTGCAGGCTGCTTGGCTGCTGTCAGGATTTTGCTCTTACGCTGATTCCCGGTCAAGTGCTCTACCCAAAATATTGCGAAGACCACCGTAGCGATTTTCGACGTCAGAATTTTATGCGCCAATTCACCTTGCGACCCGACATTTTTCAGCTTGGCCAAATCACAGTGCTGGTACCGGCCACGGATGCCCTTCCATTCAAGTCATCGGAAACAGAATAACCTTTTTTAGAATAGCCCCTTTTAGAATAACCCTTTTTGTGAAAACGATGCTGCTGGGCCTTGGATACCTTTGGCTATGGACTTTGCGGATACGCTGGCTTAGTCAGGAAACTGTACCCAACCAAGCCATACTTGTACTTTGGCACGAGCATTTGCCGATTTGCATTCGTGTTTTCGCCCATCGGAATATCAATGTTCTGATCTCCAAAAGTCGCGATGGCAATTGGGCAGCGAAGGCATGCACCTATTTTGGCTACCGGGTGCACCGTGGCTCCACTTCACTAGGTGGAGCCACAGGCATGCGCGCCCTCGCGCGAAATCTGATAGCCGGGAAGCCGTTTGTTAGTCGAGCGACACATGCC
>JAYSRH010000459.1:0-2785 GCA_043721115.1 Fibrobacteria bacterium
CTTTGTGCGCCGAGGAAAAGAAAATAGACCCCACTAACATGAGCCTCAAGACCCACAATATCGGTGCCGGTGCAGGGTATCTTACTGGTTACGGTCTCACCTATCGTCATTGGAACCCTTCCAAATTCGGCTACCAGGCGACCTTCATTCCCGTAGTTCGCATGAATGAGGAAGAAACATTTTTCAATTCCAGCATTGGCCTGATTGGGTTGCGCTCATTCCATCAAACCCAGATTACTAATTTCTTCGGGTATCTAGGCGGGCACTATAACTACACATATGAGCGCGACAGCAGGCAGAATTATCTTAATGGTTCTAGTACTCCGATAGCCTACGACTCTAAAGAATTCACTCATAACGCATTTACCGGTGGAGGTATAGGCATTGAGATCCATTTTTGGAATATCAATTACAGTTTGATGTCCGGATATGCCGGGCATTTGCGAAGTATGAAAATTGTTGATAATCATATCAAATATGATGGTTTACCGGAATACAAGGATTCGGGCACATGGAAAAACAGCTTCGAGCTGCAGCCCAGCATCGAAAGCGCGCTGTTCTATTCCTTTTGAGCCCTACTGCATCAGCGGGAATACGATGGTGTTTTATTCAATTCCCGGCCCCCGGCCCACCGCTGCAAAATCCGGCGTGTGAGGCTCTCATACTGATCTTTTAGAATCAGGTAATGGGCCAACAGTTCATTGTGACTTTTGGCCGTATTGCGGTAAAGGGCCATGGCCTCGTCAATGGTGGTGGCAGGTTGGATATTTACACTGCGATGGGAAATAATCGGACCGACCTCAAGCAATTGATGTTCTCGCTTGTAGTTTTTGGTCCTATTTATGGAAAGCGTCGGGGTAGTCAGATTATTCGGGCCCACAATATGTAGGATATATGGACTCATGATCAATGCAGGTCGAAACCCAATTGAGCTTGCTAACCGTCGAAGATTTTTAGTGCCTCATCTATTGAAGCTGCCAATGAACTTTCTTCGGGTTGAAGCTTGGCAAGAACGCCTAAACCATTATTGAAGGTGAAGAGGAATCCGGCGATTAACGTAGGATTCTTTTTGGCTGATATTTCACCGCTAGCAATTCCCTTCTTTATGAAAGCCTCAAAAATCGCCTGGATGCGCTTTTGGTTTTCAACTAGGCTTGATAAGACTTCTTTGTCCAGAGGCAAGAGTTCAATGGTCGTATTTACGGCCAGGCATCCAGCAACCACGCGTCCCGATTTCATAGCCTTAAGGCCTTCGAGGAACAACTTTCTAAAACCTTCACGGACTTTAGGCTGTTGGTCAAGGATTTCCTTGAGAATAGCACCTGTGTTCTTGGTATAAAAAGTCAAGGATTCTATGAATAGCTCGCGCTTCCCACCGTAAGTTCCGTAAAGGCTGGCGCGATTAACGCCTAACTCACTTACCAAATCATCTATAGAGGTCGCATAATAACCCTGCTTACGGAATAACTCCATAGCCTTAACCAGGACATTATAACGAGAAAAGTTTTTAGAGCGACCCATAACACCTTTAAAGAGTAGTAACTCTTGCTTTGTCACTACTTTTTCCCAGCAAATTCTCCCCTATAGTACAGCGTTTACATTAATGCCACCATCAATATTGTACTCCGAACCAGTAATAAAAGATGCATCATCAGAGGCCAAGAATACCACTAATTTAGCAATATCATCTGGATTCCCGAAGCGTTTGAGGGGCACTCGATTGAGCATCGCAGCGCCGAAAGCGTTGACCGACGCTTCATCAAGCCCTGATTTGCCGAAGATGGGCGTTGCCACGGGTCCTGGATTGACGGCGTTTATACGAATTTTTTTGGTCGCCAACTCCGTTGCTGCCGTACGAGTAAAAGAATTCATAGCCGCTTTGCTAGCTGCATAAACAGCCGTATTGGCCATGCCTGTATAGGCATTCACCGAAGAAAGGTTAATTACCGAAGCTCCCTCTCGCAATAAAGGCAGGAATTTTTCCAAGGTAAATACAGCCCCTTTGAAGTTGATACCCATTTGCATGTCGAACATCTTTTCATCAATATGGCCCAATGGCGTTGGATAAAATACGCCGGCATTGACGAAGAGAATATCGACATGACCCATATCTTTCTTCACTTGCTCCGCCAAATTGGAGAGTGCCGCCACATCCGAGACATCGGCCACATATCCCTTTACTCCCAGTTCATGAGCCGCTCCCCTTACCTTTTCTGCATTCCGTCCCGTAATCGCCACGGTTGCACCGGCAGCCTTCATCATTTGTGCGGTGGCATAACCAATTCCGCTATTTCCACCCGTAACCACTGCATTTTTTCCCTGTAAACTTTGCATCTTCTGCTCCTTTTTTATGGAATGAACGTTCCAATTAAAAGATACACTAACTGGAATGATTGTTCCAATTAAATCCTCAGAAATACCTTTGAAGAGGATTCCGGGCAAAAAACGTAATTTTGGTGATTTTCTAGTCAGAAAAGCCTGAATGACTTCCCGACCGGTGAAGGATTCGGATCGATTTCTCCATTCACTGTCGACGGTATAAGCCATGACAACCCGGGCAGGCCTTGCTTTGTTCTTGATGAACGGAATTGGAGCTTGGATTCAGCCAATTGCGAGGAAGATGACATCTCGCAGATCCCTGTTTGGATATTTTATTTTCGCCTACCTGGGATTCGGATTGCCATCTCCTTCACCCGATGCCAATCTAGGTGAAGCTCCTTGGCAATGTCACTGATGCTAGATGCCCGGCAAGAAACGCGACGAACCTCCAACTCCAGGTAGATAC
>JAYSRH010000460.1:0-7126 GCA_043721115.1 Fibrobacteria bacterium
GTCGGCCGGAAATCAAAAATTGCCGATCAAAACTGCGCACTGTGCGAGACGCAGAATCCTCCACCTTGACATGCACGCGGTAACACGCTGTAGAAACCACTTTGACCAAAGCCAACGTTCCGGCAGGAATGCTATCCGCCCCTGCAAATCCACCCGCGTTCGTCTCAACGCAGGCAGCGGAATCAAATGGAAAGGCGTCGATTACATAGCCGGAATCCAGTATCAATAAACCTTCATCCTGTACCAACGGTGTCGAAATGGGATTCTCAAGACAAGCCCAAAGACACAACCCTAAGAGCATGGCAAGGTAAACGGAAGGTGTGCCCAAACCTAATTGTCTTTTCTGGATTGGGCTACTTGGCATGGGATGCGGGCGTCGAATTCAGATCCCGTAAGCGACATTCAGACGTAAACTGCGCCCGGTGTCTAAAGCGTGTGTGTGCTGTGTGCCGTCGATCAGTCCTAAAGTTTCCCGACCCCAAACCAGTTCCTTATATTTTAGACGCAGGTAACAATTCCCACCTAAAGCGATTTGCATTCCCGTTTCCAATCCCATACTGTTGTATTCATAGTCGGCATCCTGCTTTAGAGCAAAGAATTCGCGATTGAAGCGCACTCCCGCAGTTAGACATAGGCGCGTGGAAAAGAATCGGCGCATCTCAATGAAATCCGCATCCCATTTGAGTCTGGTCCTATCGGAAATTTTCCAGTCTACGAAAATCAGCGGGAAAGGCTGGAACTTATGGAAGTACTGTTGAATATCAACCCCCAGCCCCCAATTAAATGTTGCGTTGACCTTGAACGAATGGATATAAATCCATTCGGTGTTGAAATCCATTAAGCCCATATCCGCAAAGTCGCTATTCACGCCTAAGCCTCCCATCGCTACGGCGCTTTGTCTAGGCGAATCCATTAGTACGGCTCCCCCGCTTAGCCAAAAGCGTTTAAGAATGCCGTCATTGAGCACATTACCATTGTAAATGATGTCCCGATCGATAAATGTCGATTTGGCTGAACCGAAAAGCTGATGCCCATCGATCTTGCCGGCGGGAAAGGTCAGCTGACCGGCCATTCTCCAAAATTTGGGCTGACTGGGCGTTACCTGAGGTTGAGCCTGGAAAGCAGGGTAAGGTTCAAATTCGACAAAAGCAAAATCTTGCTCCGGATCCACCATACCTAATGTAGGCACGGAAAGTACCGTGGTCCCGGCAATCAGGATGACGTGAATGATTGTCTTTGCGGTCAATGATGATTCGCGCACAGGATTATTATTTCCCCTTGGCGTCGATTATAGCAACCTTGAAGTTGCCAGTTTTAAGAAATTTGAGGTTCTCTTTGTTCCACGCTATTTTTTTGATAGCGTGTACCGAATAGGATGTCCCAAAACCGCATCGTCACCCCATAGTTGTACTCGGGAAAATGATGATGGATACGATGGTAGGCCTTAAGCTTTCGGAACCAGATGAACTTGAGGCTCCAGTGATGGTGACTATGGTGGACCAGGGAGTAAAAAACAAAGCCAGCCAACCAGCCCGCTAGGACTCCAGCGAAAAATGGGATCCCCAAAACTCGGGAAACGTAATGCCAAAGCGCAAACATAGTGAGGGTTGTCAGAAACCATGGCATGGCAATAAGTGTCTTGGCTTCCGTATGGTGAATACGGTGGCCTTCCCCAAAAATCCCTTTTTCCTGATGATAGACCCAACGATGAAAAATATACTCCGTCAGGGTCCAGCTTAAATAGCCGCCTAACAGGGATAGGAGGACGGTCGCAGGATGCCTAGGCTGATCCAGGAATTGCCATCCCATAAAAAAGATGGCCGTTAAGGTATCCGCGATGAAAGCCATCCAATAGTTCTTGGCTCCCAGGGCAAATTTTTCGAGCATGAAGTTTTGAGAGTTGGGCAAGGTTTCCACAATTTTCGCCATCGATTAAAGCCTTCCGGTCTCCACAACGGGAAGAATGTAAAAAAAAGCAGCCCTGAAAAGGCAGGGAATGGCGCTACTTTTGGGGATTAAATCGCTTCCTTTTCCCATCCATGCGGAATAAGTCGGCCTGTTTTGATTTGAGGCTGTTGTTACCCGTGAGCTTTTTCTTTTTCGGAGATTGGATAGAAACAGTATTCTCAAGTACACGGACGGCATCGACAGTCAGCGTTGTTCCACCCATTTTTACCCCCTTCAGAACGTGGGTGCCGGGTGTCAAGTCAGTCGCTTTGAAGGCACTTTGCTTTGTCATAGTAATGTCGGAAGTCAGGCTGGGAGTCGCTTTCAATACCCCGTCGATGTAGATTTCGACGGGTCCGCCGCCGGGACCTTTCGTAGTCAAAAATTCAACATTGGTTCCGGTAAACGTGAATTCGAAAAAGCTCCCGTTAACGGTCGTTTCATGGGTATCGCGATAATATTATCAATGGGATCCAGATTGGCAGATGGAAGGGATAGGGTGATTGCACCAGCGGTTTGCGTAACTGTTGGTATACCGCCATTCAAACTGCGACTGGAAAGAACTTTTTGCGGGAGGGCTGGCAGTGTAATTGTTCCAGACCAAACCAGTAGGTGAACGTAGATGGTATTTCCTTTGCATGTCGTCCCCCCCCAGTAACTAGGCCGAATGGGTCCACCTCGCGTATCGTAAAAACTTTCCCCGTACTTACTGGTCCAGAGACCGATTTTAGCCAGTGTATCCACTGCCGGTTGAGGAATAATGCCCTCCGAGGTTGGCCCTACATTGAGCAAAAAGTTGCCATTATTGACGGCACATTGGATCAAGAGCGCGATGAGAGTTTTAGTCGACTTCCACGCATGGTCTGAAGCCAAGAAGGCCCAATTATTATTCATGGTCATGCACGACTCCCAGAGTCGGGTGCCGGTATACTTATTGGTTTGTTCGGGAGTGTCGTAGTCACCCATCAATAGAGCGTATTTTTCGACCTCATCATAATACGCATCTCCTTTCCCATAACTGTCCCACCACATCAGGTTGATTTTTCCATAGTTGGTCAACAGTTCGCGGATTTGGCCTTGCATAAATGCTTCATAGACGGAATTGCTTCCGACTCCGTAGTCCGGGTTATACCAATCTCGCGGGGAATAGTAAATGCCTATCGGCATTGCGGCCGCATGGCATGCATCGGAAAGCAGTTTTATATAATCCTGTTTCCAGGGTGTCAGTTCCAGATTATATGGGGCTGGGCAGCTGGAACCATATATCTGATTCCAGCATTTTTTGCAATTTGGACAAATTGCGTGGCATTGAATTTGGTGGGATTGAATTTTCTGTACAATGTGTCATAGGAAGGCACAAAATCAGCTCCAACAGGGTCTCCATAGACATCCAGAGGTTTCTTACCGGGACGCACCCAGCTAATTTCCCCGCCTTGACCATTATTGTACAGGCTGGAAACATCCCAATGAATGAACATACCAAACCGTGCATCCTGCCACGCTTTGGTACGCATTTCCGTTTCTCTTTTGGTTTCACCTGGTTCTCCATGGCTATACCTTGCTCTAACTTGTTCTACTTGGCTTTATTTGGTGCCAGGTCTTTTTCACTTACGATTCTGCTGCGCACCCTTCCGCCAGAAAGATCAAAAATCTGATTGGATTCAGCCTTCCTAAAAATGGGCGTAGGATTACGGTTCATTCGAGTACCCGAGGCAGCTTTATTTCGAGTCAACGCGCTTTTGCCGCGAATAGTTGTTGGAAGATTTATCAGCACCTGGACTTCAGCGAGGCTGAGATAGTTGGATCCCGTCAATTCCACCTTCACAAAGCGCGCTGTTCTACCTCCCGCATCGATGAGGGTATTTGGATTGGGAGCGCTGGTCTGATGGCTCGTCCACACCGGAGTTTGGTTGTTGTCCAACAAAATGACATTGAAGTCGCTCAATCTATCCATGTAATCACTTCGATTGAAAATATTGACATAGTTGATGGCATAGTCATTCAGAAGATCCACCATCCACCATGCGCCTGCCGCACTGTCCGTGTGGGTAACAGAGTTGCTGGAATAAGTGCCATTGGTAATCCCGTCGATGGCGCGATCCGGGGTGCCGGCATAGGCTAGGGAGCTTTGCGTTGCAGTCCCACCTATTGCAGCATTCTTATAGTTACTGAACGGCTTGTTTGGATTCACAATTATTTTAAGAACCGTATAGAGGCTATCAATATTCTGGAGCGGCAAGGTAATCTTGATATTGAATTGCGATTGCTCAACAACTGGCGTACCGCCGGTCAAACTTGTGGTGGACACGATGGTGGAGTTTAATGGTGGAATGGTAACCGTGCCATTGAATTTTTTTAGATGCAGATAGACGGTATCCCCTTTATGAGTCGAGCCGCCCCAATTTCCACTCACTATGTACCCTCCCGTGGTTCCATAGATGCTTTCTCCATATTTATCCATCCACTTTCCAATTTCCTTAAGGCGCCCTACTTGGAGAGGATCGATAATGCCATCTGGACGTGGACCCACATTGAGGAGACAATTGCCGCCGCCATCCGCCGTACCGACTATCATGTCTATCAATGCACGCAACGGTTTAACACCTCCCGTGGGATTCCAAGCCCATTGATCCTTGCCATCAATGGTCATGCACGATTCCCAGGCATGGAGCGTATCGAAAGCGCCTATCGTTTGTTCCGGTGTACTGTAATCACCTATGCTGGCATGGTCACCGCGATTATTAACCAAAATCCATGGTTGTTTTTTCTGCATTCTTTGCAGAAGCGCTTGTGGATTCGCTCCAATGGGACTAAGATCCCACCAAATGGTTTCAATACGTCCATAATTGGTCAGCAGCTCATCTACAACTTGATTGGTATACTGGGTCAAGTATTGGCTTGTATAAGGGCTCGCATCATCGCGTGATTTAACAAACCAATCTGTTGGGGAATAATAGAGCCCCAAACCCATGCCCATTTGATGCGCTGAATCTGCCAACTCTTTTACTATGTCTCGGCGAAAAGGAGAATTAGGCGACATGATGCTATAACTGGATTGAGTCGTACTGAACTCATTAAATCCGTCATGATGTTTAGCTACCAAAACCATGTACTTCATGCCCGCACCCTTAGCGATGCGAACCCATTCACCGGCATTGTAGCCAGTGGGATTGAAGGTTTTATATAAACTGTCGTATTCGGAAGTAGGGATACCATTACCTCTAGTCCAGCTGATCTCTTGGCCACGCTGAGAAACAGGCCCCCAGTGGATGAACATGCCGAAGCGCTGGTTTTTCCACCAGGCCAGTTGCTGGGCATGGGTGGTGTCTTGTGGGTGGATTTGTGCATGCAGGGTAAAGGCGGACAGCAGCAGGCCAATGGCACTTACCCTCCCTAATAAACCAAAAGGTAATGCGTTGCGAATTGATCTTTTCATTGTTTGTCCTTTATTATGGTAAATGTTTTTTTGGATCATTTTGAAATCGAACTCGGCTTCCCGACAAATTAAAATCTTGGTCGGAACCAGTTTTCTGAAAAATGGGTGTGGGATTCAGTGTTGCGGAAATCCTTTTCCCCGATTTTAATGGGTCTAAACGCCCTGGCTTTTTAATGGATGTTGTAGACTTCAAAACCATGCGCAGCACCGTGTAGAGACTGTCGATATTTTGCATAGGCAGAGTAATCGTAGTGGCGCCTGTAGCCTGTGTCACTATCGGCACTCCACCCGTTAAGCTAATTGTGGAGGCTATGGTACCCCTGATGGCTGGAATCGAAACGGTGCCATTGAATTTTTTAAGGTGCAGATACAGGGTGTCCGCCTTATGCGTCATGCCTCCCCAAGATCCACTCGGCACGGGGCCTCCCGTTGTTCCATAAATGCTTTCACCATATTTATTCATCCACTGACCGATTTCCTTTAGTCTTCCGACCTGGAGTGGGTCGATGATGCCATCCGGACGAGGGCCCACATTGAGAAGACAGTTGCCTCCGCCATCTGCCGTTCCGACCACCATGTCTATCAATGCGCGCAAAGGTTTGACTCCACCTGTGGGATTCCAAGCCCATTGATCCTTGCCATCAATGGTCATACACGATTCCCAGGTATGAAGCGTATCAAAAGCTCCAATCACTTGTTCCGGGGTCGTGTAATCGCCAATACTGGTATGATCACCGCGATTATTGACCAAAATCCATGGCTGCTTTTGCCGCATCCTCTGCAACAGAGCCTGAGGATTCGCCCCGATTGGAACAAGATCCCACCAGATGGTTTCAATGCGGCCATAATTAGTCAACAGCTCATCGACTACCTGATTGGTATACTGAGCTAAATACTGGCTTGTATAAGGCGTCCCATCCCCTCGGGGTTTAACAAACCAATCTGTTGGGGAATAATAGAGCCCCAATCCCATGCCCATTTGATGTGCGGAATCCGCAAGCTCTTTAACGATGTCCCTACGGAATGGTGAATGCGGGGACATGATATTATAAGAAGTCTGCGTGGTGCTGAATTCGCAAAATCCATCGTGGTGTTTGGCTACCAAAACCATGTATTTCATGCCGGCACTTTGGGCAACGCGAACCCATTCCCCTGCATTGTATCCAGTGGGATTAAAGGTTTTGTACAGACTGTCATATTCGGCTGTAGGAATACCGTTGCCTCTAGACCAACTGATTTCCTGACCGCGTTGAGCAACAGGCCCCCAATGGATGAACATACCGAAACGTTGTTTTTTCCACCAGGCCATTTGCTGCGCATGCGTTGTATCCTGTGGGTGGTTTTGAGCATGTAGGGTAAAAGCACTAAGCAGGAGGCAGAAGACTCCCACCCGTCCTAATAAACCTAGATCTCGTACTTTGCAAATTGATGTTTTCATAGCTCGTTTTCTGTTTTGTAAATATTTTTTTCTAAAGACATCGGATTCTCAAAAATCAATTGGGCAAGTTGCTTCTTAAGCTGAGCGAATCCCGCCCTGGGAAATCATTGGGTACCAATGTTGTTACCTTGCCTGTGGCCGCCCATTCCACTCCCCGTGTAAAAGTGGTTTGGAAACCGGCGCACCGATAAGGGATATTGGCCCCTCCCGGGTAGATATGGCCCATAGCGTTAGTGAAAACTCTGCCACTCCCAAAATTTTTGGACCAAAGTTGTGGCTCATGTTTACCGCTACTTGGCGATATG
>JAYSRH010000461.1:0-7092 GCA_043721115.1 Fibrobacteria bacterium
CTTTGCTCGACAATACGCCCGGCGTACATAACCGCCACATTGTCCGCATATTGGGCGATGAGGTTTAAATTGTGTGTGATCATAAGCACGGCTGTCTTAAATTCCCGCCGCAAATCCTCGATAAGCTCCATGATCTGGGCCTGGACGGTAACATCCAAAGCCGTGGTGGGCTCGTCGGCGATGAGCAGGGCTGGGTTTAACGCCAATGCCATGGCTATCATGACCCGCTGGAGCATGCCTCCGGACAATTGATGGGGATAGGCTGCAAGCACGCGATTGGGATCGGCAATGCCCACCCGTTCAAGCAGATACTGGATGCGTTTGAGGCGATCGCCAGAATAGGGATGGTAAAGAAACGGCTCAAGCAATTGTTTGCGGATGGACCACAGCGGATTTAAAGCCGCGCCCGGCTCCTGAAAAATCATGCCGATTGCTCCGCCGCGTAAGGTGCGTAAGGCTTCCGGGGTCATGGTGAGAATATCCTGTCCCTTGAATAGAATCCGACCTGAAAGCACTTTTCCACCCGGATTGGGAAGCAATTTGAGCAGCGCCAAGCATGTTACGGATTTGCCGCATCCCGATTCTCCCACCAGGCCATAGGCTTCACCCGGAAAAATGCGAAAATTAACCTGCTCGGTAATCGTGACCATTCCCTTTTCACTTTGAAAGCCTATGGAAAGGTCTTGAACCTCAAGAAGCGGCAAAATGGGATTCGGCATCCCAGAAATGTACAATTCCCCCGAAATTTAAGGAATTCCAGCCGTCCATACTTTCATGCTGCCCCCGGCCGGTATAGGCATTATATTTTGACGGTGCGAATCAGAACTTTACTCATACTTTTAAAAATAGGACTCTGTGTCGGTTCGCTCATTTCCAGCCCTGCGCAGGCGGACGAGTCCCACACGAGTGAAAAGGAAAATAAACCGTCGTTGCGCATCCTTCCTTACAATAGCATGGCCATCTCCGAAAGCCAAAGCCTAATGAAGACCAGTGAGCAATTTCTGCTGATTGCCCCGGCCGCACTAAAACCGTCGCCTACCAGTAGCCCAATCAGGAATTGGAATATCCTGCCCAGTCCACTTAGCCGGGACAACGCTTCTAATTATGTTGGCTTGGACGTTGAAGCCTCGCGGGCCTTCAAAGTATCCATTCGCATCTTTACAAATTTTGGCCAATATGTAAACAAGATTGAATTTACAGTTTCGCCGGAAGAATTCGCCAAGCTCTCCAAAGGCATCACTAAAAACACCCGCATCCTGCGCATTCTTTGGGACAATCGAGCCCAGGATGGAAGTCTTGCCGGTACCGGTGCCTACGTCCTTAAAACCGATGTGACATTGCTTAAAATTCCCGGAATTGCCGAGGACCAGGTTTTGCTCTCTGAATATCGAATTGTAGGACTGCTCCGGCCCCATTAAAAGTGGAACTTTCAAAATGTATACCGCTCCTATTTTTGGCAGTCACGCTGTGCGGTGCGAGTCGTAATTGTAGTATCGCCCTTACGGAATGCCCGACTAAATTTGCAACCACAACGATTGCAGTTTCCAACGAAGTCATTTGGCTCAATCCTAATGTTCCCTATTGCAACGAGCCCGTACAGCTCAGTCCCTCCGGACCGCCAACGTCCATCGTCTTTATCATCGACAACTCGGGAAGTATGGACGAAAATGATCCCAATGTCTCCCGTTTCAAAGTAGTCTCCTCGCTGCTTGAGGGAATTTTTTCCGTAGCACCCTCAACGGAAGTCGGCCTGGTGATCTTTACCCGCCGTTTAGCCTTCGATCACCGCGAAAATTCTTTTTTCCGAACTGCTTTCCCAGAGGATACCACACAGCACGATTCTTTTGTGCCCTTGACGGCATTGAACAAATCTTTTCCGGGTGGGATTCGCGGTCTGGACACTTTAAGGGCCTTACTCAAACATGATGCACTGGGCAACCTGGCATACGTGACCAAACTGCCTGCTGCCCGAAACAATTCCGGCATGGGCCGATTCGATACCCGTAATGGGACGGATATATCGCTGGGTTTTCAAGCGGCCAAGCTGGCCATGAAGGATTCCAAGTCCGACAAATCCAAACACTTCTTCATTTTCCTTTCCGATGGCACACCATCCACTCCGGACAATGGCCGAGAAGGCTTGGTCGATGAATTCATCACGGCCACGGCAACGCCTCCAACCATGACGGTGTTCTTCGATAGCCAGCACAGCCCTCCCATTGCTCCGAGTACTTTGGTGCAAATGAACAATACCCTCAAAGCCAATGGCTACTCCATCAATAGTGCCAAGAGTGCCTATTGGGCCATCAATACCCCTGGAGTTAATTTGGAACAAATCCTGCAAGTACAGGTAGTTGGAAATATTATTTTCCTGCCAACCACTCCCAAAGATGCCGTTGTATCGGTGGGAGAAAAAACTTTTTACAGCAGTTCCCCAGACGCTAAGAGTTTTATTTTCGAAAAACCCATACCGCTCATCAATGCAAATAATCAGATTCTTCTTAACTACACCTATACCTATACGGACACAACCGGAGGCGCCTCCACACCTAAATCGAAACTGGTCCCGTACCTGGTCAATATTCAGAGGACCACTCACTCAGCACCTAATTTGGGCCAGGGACTGGTGGAATCCTGCCAAGAATCCAGCGACATTTCGCTTTACCATAATGGGCAGAAAGTTTCCAATGTCACTGCCGATGTCGAATCTTATGAAGCGCGACTCAATCTCCCCGCGGGCCAGAACTGCACAGAGTGTTCATTGCTAGTGACCGCTTCCTCAGCTTTAAGCAAAGACTCAGAAAATGTGGCGTTGACGGCGCAGGACGGCTATCTCTCCACCACATTTAAACAAGAAATCAATTTGGTTCCAACACTCGGTGATGGCCGCTTGCAACACAGGCCGATGGACAGCATTGTATTCTTCTGGCAAAACCCGGATAATTCCCTCGACAGAATTCGCAAAGTCTTTCCATATATTGATTTTGCTACGGTTGTGAATGTGAGTCGGCAAAACGATTTTGTGAAAACCGAAAACACGCCCAAATTTTTAGCTTCGGAATGGCTATTGGTCGGACCGGCCAATCTGCAAATCGAAAAACCCTCCGGTGGCCGCTGGCGCATGTATCCAGGAGCGCTCACCCCAGAAGATTCCCTGAACCATATTGGTGTTGTCTTGCAGGCTTCCCGGGCTTTTAAAGCGGACATTTATATTTATACCAACCTAGGCCAATATGTGAATAAATTCTCATTTGGAGTGTCTCCAGTGGAATTTGAAAAACTGCCTAAGAAGGGAGTCGGTTCCACGCGGAGTATGATTGTGCTTTGGGATTCCCGAACTTGGGATGGCCATTTGGTAGGCACCGGAGCCTATGTGTTTCAGACCAATCTTACATTGCTCAATATCCCGGGCCTGAATGACGACAGCCCTTCGCAGAAAAACCGGCGCATAGTCGGAGTATTCCGCACCCACTGAATGTGGTATGGATTCCTAAAGCCAGCTACTCCAACCGACTAAATGATTTTGGGTCAAAAGCCTCGCGCACCCCTTCACCAATAAAAGTGGCCAAGAGCAAAGTCAAAAACAGCGCGGTCACAGTGGATACGGCAATCCAAGGCGATTGCAGATTTTGAAGCCCCTGCGTCAGCAATTCTCCCCAAGACGGCATCGGTGGCGGCAATCCAAAGCCTAGAAAGTCCAAGGCGGTCAAGGCGGAAATGCCGCCCACTACGGAAAAGGGCAGAATGGTAATCACCGGAGTCAATGCATTGGGAAGAATCTGATTCAAAAAAATTCGCACCGGGCCTAGGCCCAAGGCACGCGCAGCCTTGATGTAATTCATGCTTTTAATTCGAAAAAATTCTCCACGCATGTAATAGGAAAGTCCAATCCATTCGAACAAAACCATCACGAACAGCAGCATGCCAAAACCGCTGCCATAAATGGATCCGAGTAGAATAACGACGTAAAGAAACGGCAAGGCGCTCCAAATTTCAATCAGGCGCTGCACGGTGATGTCCACCTTGCCACCTAGATAACCCTGGATGCCACCGATGAGAATGCCTAGAACAGCGTCGCTGAGGGCAAGGCTGAGGGCGAATAGCATGCAAATACGGAAACCATAGATGAGGCGCACTAAAACGTCTCTGGCGGTATTGTCCGTGCCAAGCCAATGCTGCCGGGAAGGCGCATGCGGCGGATTTCCGGCCAGCTCCAAATTGGCGCGCAGGGGACCATAGGCGATAAGGGGAAATACCATTTTCCCACCCGCCGCTATAAAATTTTGATCCACTTTTAGTTTTAGATAATCCGGTTCCGTGGCATACGGTCCGCCGAATTCCGTTCCGGGATAAAATTTGACCACAGGAAAATAAACCCGACCATGATATTTAAGATAGAGCGGTTTGTCATTGGCGATGAACTCGCTGAACAGCGAGAGGAAAAAAGCCACTCCCAGAATCCAGAGTGAATAATACGCCCGCCGAATCTTGCGGAACTTGTGCAGGTTTTCCAATTTCAATTGAGTCGGATCCTGGGGTCCACGACCACATAGAGGATGTCGGCAAAGAGTCTGCCGATAAGGCCCATGGCGCTTGAGAGCAGGATGACACCTAAGACAACGTTGTAATCCCGGTTCACTGTGGAGTTGTAAAACAGCAATCCCATGCCGTCGATGTCAAAGACTCTTTCGATCAGCACGGAACCGGCGAACATGAGCGTGAAGATTTCACTAGCCCGAGTGGCGATGGGCACCAGAGCATTCCGCAAGGCATGACGCCAGACTGCGGTCCACAGCGAAGAGCCTTTGACCAAAGCCGTGCGCATATAATCCTTGCCCAGCTCTTCCAGCAAACTGTTCTTCATCAGCATGGTAAGAAATGCGAACTCCCCAACCATATAACACACCATAGGAAGCGTCATATGATGCAGAAAATCCAGAATCTTGCCGCTTACGGAAAAACTTTCAAACTGTTCCGATACGATTCCGGAAATAGGGAAAAGATTCAGGTAACTGCCGCCGCCCAGAAAAACGATTAAAACAATACCCAAAGCATACCCTGGAATCACATATCCGGTGAATATTCCGACCGAGGTAAACGTATCGAACCAGGAATTATGGCGCAATGCTTTCGCCATCCCCAAGGGCACGCAAACCAGATAAGAAAGCAGAAAGGAACTCAAGCCAAAAAACAAGGAGATGGGCATCTTTGATAGAATCACCTTCAACACCGGTTCTTGATAGGAATAGGATGTGCCCAAATCGCCCTTGAGCACATTGCCGATCCATCGAATGTACCGGATGGGAGCGGGCTGATCAAACCCGAAATAAGCCTTGATATTGGCCACTTCTTCTGGTGATATAGTACGAGCCGCGCTCATGCCGCGTGTAGCGCCGACCTGTCGCATGCGGGAAATCGCTTCCTCTACGGGACCTCCCGGCACAAACTGGATAAGCGCGAAGCAGACCAGGCTGATTCCTAACAGGGTCGGAATCATAAGCAGCAGGCGCCGGATTAAATAGCTTTTCATTTACTCCTGATAGTGTATATCGCCAGAACTTGAATTCAAAGGGCTATTCCCCTGCATGGCCGCTTGCAACGCCTTCTCCTTATCCGGGTCCACAAACCAATAGGTGGGAATGCAATCCTCGCGGGCAAATTTATCATACACATACGTCGGCGTGCCAAATCGGTTCCAGTACAAAATTCGGCTGTGATCGGCTTGCCAGAGTAAAACATAGGGAATGAGCGCGTTGAGACGTCCGTCGATGCGCTTTAAGATGGCATTGCGCTTGTCCAAATCCATTTCTGTTTTTTGCGCGACAATCAAACTGTCCACCAGTTTGTCCTTGAGACCGGGATAATTATTAGAGGCAATTTCATCCGCCGTGGTTGAAATCCATACCGGCTCCGGGTCGCGCAAACGGCCCGCGCCCCAGGCCACCCAGTACATATCAAATTCACGGTTGTCCATGCGCTTGGACAAACTGGAATAGGAAACCTGGTCAATTTTAGCGACGATACCCACATCCTTCATCGCTTCCACATACACGTTTAAATGCCTGAGATCCGGACTGCTGGTGGGCAAGGAAATCTCAAAACGTTTTCCATCCTTGGCGAGCACGCCATCGGCACCTGGTTTCCATCCAGCGGCAGTGAGCAGTTCACGCGCTTTCTTGGGGTCGAATGGACGTAAAGGAAAATCCGGATTCATATTGTTCGGGAATAAATCGGGATAATGGGAGTTGAGCAGAAAGTATTCATTGAACATCAGCTTTTCATTCATCAATGGACGATTGATGAGCAGGCTCAAAGCCTCGCGCACGCGGATATCCTGAAACAACGGGCGGCGCATGTTGATGGCAAAGCCCTGGAATCCGATGGGCTCTTTGTTGAAGATGCGCTGTTTCACTATCCAGCCCTTTTTCACCTGATCGAGATCGGTTTTTTGCGCCCAAATAGCGGCGGTATAAATAGGCAGCACATCGATGTCACCCTTTTTAAAAGTCTCCAAAGTTTTGATCTGATCTTCCATGAAACGGTATTTGATAAAATCGAAATTGTATTTGTTCTGATTGTAACGCTTGGCTCGCCCCCACCAGTCTGCGCGGCGCTCCAAAGTCAGGGACCGTTCCTTCTTAACCTCCGAGATGCGGTAAGGACCGGAAACCGCCGGGAAGTCGAAGTTCTGAAGATTGAAGTCGACCTTGTCCCAAACATGCTTGGGAAATGCCACCATGCCGGCCACATCCCAGAAATTATTCCAATGCACTTCCTTGGCGGTTACCTCCAGCGTAAGACTGTCTTTGACAACGGGGCGATCAAAGCGCTTGAGACTGACACGAAAGGCCGATGTCAAATTTTTGGGATTCATCATCACGTCATAATAGAACTGCACATCTTCGGCACGAACCGGCACACCATCGCTCCACATGGCACGGGAATCCAAATGGAAGGTAAAGGTTAACTTGTCCGCTGAAACCGTCCAGGCATCGGCGAGAATACCGACTTCCTTATTCTGGGTGGAGTGCAAGGCTACCAGAGGCTCGAACATGAGATTCGCGATTTCACCGGTAAAAGAAGTGGACTGAA
>JAYSRH010000462.1:0-2773 GCA_043721115.1 Fibrobacteria bacterium
TTGGCATCGTTGACTTCCTTTTCAAGATCCCCGGATTTTTCGATAATCAATTTATTTATTGAAGTCGGGTACCGGAAATTTGCCACTTCTCCAAACAGCATTCCCAAGGCATGGAAACTCGATGAAATGGTGATGGCATAATGGTTTTCTTTGTAAAAATCCTTTTCCTCCACGCGTAGTGGAAGAAACTTGGTAGGAATAGTCAATGATTTGCGCGTAACAGCGGTAAGATCTATGAGGCGCCGGGGAATCAGTTCCTCATCTGGAAACATGTCCTGTAGTTTTACAAACTCGGCATTGGCCTGTTCTATTTCCGTTTCCAAATCCTTGAGTCGCTGTTTCTGGGCAAGTATCTGGCGCAACTCCCCTTTTTTATGCCTAATATCCAAGTCCAACTTCTCCACTGATCGGGAGTAGGCCACATATTCACCATCGTAAAAATTATATCCCATATACAGGATGACCAGCACGCAACCTGCAGCAAATATCCATAATTTGGCATTAAGGGAGAGATTCTTCATTGAACCTCAGGTGGTTTCGGGTCCCCGAGGGCATTGTCAATCCCAACGTTGGGATTGAGATTGATGCGGACAGTAAACAAAAAGGCGCTATGCGAAGCTTCCTTTTGCAATTCTATGCCATTCAAAAGAACTTTCTCGAAATACTCATTCTTTTCGAGTTCCAGCATGTATTCGGCAATTTCCGGAAAAACCAAAGTCCTACCCTTTACTTCCATCTCATTATCATTCGCCTCGGATTGCCGAATGGACTCGATCCACATATTAAGGGGCATTGATTTATTGATCCCTTCCAAAATCCTAACCCATTTTTTTTTGCTTACGCTGATGCTTTTTAGTGAATTGTTTTTGGCGGTCTTTTCATCTCTGAGCTTCTCCAGTTCCTTAATCCGCGTCGCCACATAAGCATTGGCGCCGATTTCGGCCTGAATTTTTTCAAAAGCCGCTTTCTTGCTCTCGATATTGGCATGAAAGAAAGATTGACCAATGCCATAAGCGGCGAGAGAAGCTAACACGGCTATGGTTGAGAGGAGAACCCGCAGGTCCAGAAGAAAGGAATAATCCTTCTTGACCATTCGGTATTCAATAGGGAGCAAGTTGACATGGATGAAATCCGGCCCCTTGTGGAGCATGTCTTGATCTGCCATTTTAGATGCGCCTCAATGCGAGGCCCGCTGCGACGGTCAGGATGGTAGATATATTCTCGGGAATCGGCCCACTGAATTTCTTCTCGTCATAGGCGATATGTTGCAAGGGATTGGTTATTTCCACTTCCACATTATGCCGTTTGGCCAGGAGTCCAGCCAAATTTGCGATGGTCGCGCCTCCGCCGCAAAGGACCATCTTTTCAACTTTAAGATTATTCTCGGAGGATTGAAAATAGCTGAAGGCCAGATCAATGCCTACGGAAAGCTCCTCGGCGGAAAATTCCAATGCCCGGGTCAAGGTGGCTGCGTTGTATTTTTCCAGATTCTTGCCGCGGAGAATTTGTGACGCTTCTTCGCGCTCAACCTTCAGGTTCTTCATTATTGTTTTGATAAAGAAGTCGCAAGCGGTGGCGATGTCACGAGTGGAATGATAGGTTCCGTTTTTTAAGAAAGTTAGATTGGTCAGGTGCTCACCGATATTGATGAGCGAGACGACCTTTTCACTATCCTCCGGCGCCGCGGAAAGCAAATAGGCGTTGGTAACCGCAAAGGCATCCACGTCAATGACTACGGGGCGCAAACCAGCTTCATAAAGTAGGTCGATGTAGGATTGCATGACCTGCAATTTGGCCGCCACCAACAGGACTTCCATTTCATCGGTTTCAATATATTTATGCAAAATTTTATAATCGAGCGTGATATTGTCGACATCAAACGGACTGCGTTGCCCGGCTTCCATCAAGATCACTTCTTCATCGGATTCGGTATTGCTTGATTTGAGCTTAATGCGATCCGCAATGACGCCATAAGACCAGGACAAGGACAAGATTACATTTTTGATTTTTCCGGTAGGATCTGTGCGATGCACCAAAGACGTCAAGCCCTGTAATAGCTCATCGCGATTCTTGATTTCACCGCTCACGATGGTGTCGGGCTTAAGCACGTGAATGCCCGCGCCCAGTAGTACAGGTCCCGTAGGGCGGTGTACCATGCGCGCAATTTTGATACTGTAATTTCCAATATCGATGCCCACCGATGTAGGCTCGCCTTGGATCATACTCATCACTTTTTCTTTAAAGCCCAATGCTATCGCCCCCGGCTCCGCATGTACCTGAATATCCTCAATTTGACCTGAATATTCTCAACACTGTAATTATAGCATCCACAAGTTCTAAAATTCAACGCAAGAAGAGGGAAAGAAGTTGTGATTCGAAGAAACTTAGGGAATCTTGATCGGTCCCCGCATTTGGGAATCGATCCTTTGCTTCTCGAAAACATAGCGAACAATTTTCTCCTGGGAGGCCGTCTCCATTCCCCGAAATTTAAGGTTATGCTCAAAATCTTCCCGACTGGAACGAACCACCGTTACCATACGCATGACTTCGCTTTGGATGCCGCGTAAAGAGGTTCCCGGTAAGTCAAAGTTGAGGGATAGCCGATGGCCTTGGGGAATGGGCGATGCGAATCGTGCACAGGCACCGCCTCCACTCAGATCGATGAGCCTGCCTTCCAAGACCATGCCTAAATGAGGTCCGACGGGACCCGGCATGCCTTCTTTCCAGTCCTCCGGCTTCCCCATGACCGTTACGCGGCAGGGGATATTGACAT
>JAYSRH010000463.1:0-2760 GCA_043721115.1 Fibrobacteria bacterium
TATCATCCTAGGTTTGTTTCACTTAGGTTTGATCCCGTAAACGAAGTCATGCGCCCGGTACCTGGATTAACACCGCGGCATAATTTTTATTGGCGCGTGGACGGACGATTGCTGGGAGAATTCCAATTGCAATAAAGGCTTTGTCATTTTGAAGGCTACGATTAAACCCAATGCACCACAAAGGGAAGTGATTCCCGCCTTAATTCCAATTCCACTACGTATTTAGTCCTCAAAATTGCGTACGGACGCCTGCCAATGAACCAGGGCCAAGCAGCCCTCTTCTGTCCAAGCTTTATGGTTTGTTCTAATTGGGCTAAAGCAAAGAAGCGCCGGATTGCATGCCCTCGGGTTCAGCACTGCCCTCGCTGAACCGCATCAAAGTCACACGATACCCTTCAAAATCGCTGAAAAGTTGTCGTGCATTAATGCCGGGTCGAAACTTCCATCCAGGACCAGTTTCCATCGGGTCATGTTCAAAATGATATTTATGTCTGGTAGAAACTCTAGGCATCACCGGTCTTACATGCTTAGCTGATTCTACTCCGGAGGTTTTGTATTCAAAGGGCATTCGATAAAAACATTTCGAAGTGCTGCAACGTCAATTGGTTTATGCAAAATCGCTCGCATACCCATAGACAGGCAACGTGTCCGTTCTTCTTCCATTACCCCAGCCGTTAAGGCATAGATTGCGGGTCTATTTTCAGGGGGATAATTATTGAATATGTATTCCGTCGCCTCAAAACCATCCATCTCCGGCATTTGACAATCCATCAAGATGATATCGTACCGTTTGGACTTCATCATTTGGAGCACCTCCAATCCATTTGCCGCCAAATCCGAGGTATAGCCAAAACTCGCAACAATTTTCATCGCTACAATTTGGTTGACTCGATTATCTTCCGCGATTAAAATACTCATAGGTTTAAATTCCGCTAGGCGATTTTTTGGAACCGATGCCAGATTCGCCGAATCCACTGGAATCGGTTTTAGGGGAGATTCTTCGACACCCTTTTGAGCCAGGTCAAGTTCCAGAGTAAAGAAAAAAGTGGATCCTTTGCCTCGTTCACTTTTCACCCATATCTGACCACCCATACCCTCGACGAGTCCTTTTGAGATTGCCAAACCAAGTCCGGTACCGCCATATTTGCGAGAAGTGGAGCTGTCGACTTGTGAAAAAGATTTGAAAAGCTTGGCTTGTTCCTCATTAGAAATACCGATACCTTGATCCTGCACTGAAAAAGTAAGCTTCGTTTTATGCCCAGAAACGGTTTCTTTTTTAACAGCTAAAATTATTTCACCTGATACGGAAAATTTGATGGCATTTCCCAGTAGGTTCATGAGTATTTGAGAAAGCCGAGTGGCGTCACCCACAAACCAATCAGGTGAATCACCTGTATCCGTTACTATTCGCAGGCTTTTATTTTTGGCCAAAGGATCCAGCACTTCCTGAACCACCTGGATTGCTGTTTCCAGGCTGAAGGGATGCGTTTCAAAACCAATCTTTCCCGATTCAATTTTTGAAAAATCGAGAATATCGTTTAGGATGGTTAGCAGGATATCGCTGCAATTTCGAATAATTCTAAGATAATCGAGGCTTTCCCGATCTTTGGTAGAATTGATGAGGATATTCGTAATACCGATAATACCATTCATGGGCGTACGAATTTCATGACTCATCGACGCCAAAAATGTGGCTTTGGCTTTTAGCGCCCGCTCCAATTCTTGGTTGGTGCGGCGCAGGCGCAAGTGGGCGACAACTTGATGTCCCAGACAGCGCAATGCCGAACGTTGTTTTTCAGTCAGCACCCTGGGCTTATTGTCGATGACACATAGGGTCCCAACATTGACACCCTCCGCCAACTCCAAGGGTATACCGGCATAAAAAACCACATTGGGGGCATCTGTCACCAAGGGATTATCATGGAACCGTATATCTTTTCGGGAATCCTCGATTTCAAATAATTCATTACCAAGAATGGCATGGGCACAAAATGCCAATTCCCTAGGTGTTTCCGTTGCCGCCAAACCATGCCTCGATTTAAACCATTGCCGTTCACCATCAATCAAACTAACAAGACAAATCGGTGTGTCGCAAATATTGGAGGCAAGCTCCGTAACATCATCGTATAGAAATTCCGGTTCCGTGTCTAAAATACCCAATTCCTGCAATGCTTGCAGTCGTGATTTTTCATTTGGTGGTAATGGGGCAGATTGCATGAATACTCCGCGAGACGTTTTATGGGATTATACCATTTGAATTTTGGTGAAACACATGTGAGTGCGGGATAGATAAAATTTAAATGCGCAGCTGTGGAATAGGGGCATGTTCAATTTACGCTCTGAAAAATGAACGTCGATTTGCCGATGTACAATCAGTATAATCTGGGCGACAATGAAATATCCGGATTTCCTCAAAGAATTTGTCGTTAAATTTCCGATTGTTTTAGGATTTTTGGAGTGGAGTGGGATAAAACGAGATTCGGAGGTTTCCGCATTCTTTAAGCAGGTGCACAAAGGAGAAGTTGTTTTTGACATTGGCGCTAATGTAGGTCGATTCACGAAACTTTTTTGCATGCTCACAGGTAAGAGAGGAAAAGTTATTGCTTTTGAACCCGTTTCAGTTAACTTCAACAAATTGACGCAGCTCAATTTTAAAAATTTAATCGTTTATAAATTGGCGCTTTCCGACCGATCTGGAAAGTCGACACTTTATTATCCCCCCAATGATGGCGCTCAAGCTTCCATGGTGAAACAAACATT
>JAYSRH010000464.1:0-2749 GCA_043721115.1 Fibrobacteria bacterium
TATCCGCCTCAGAAAAATCAATGGGCAGCCTTGGTCTGGGACTTCTGGCCATCAACGGCCATCTTTCCCTCTTTGCGGGCATGAACAAATCCAACCCCAAGATAGCATCGCAATTGGTAACATTTTCCAGTTATTCGGCGGTATTTTATGGTTCTCGGCACGGCTTGAGTCCACGCCCATCAAAAGTAGAGGCATACTAATGAATCTAGGCAAATCTATAGGCCACAAGGTACACAGCATTTTATCAAGTCTGGTTTTAGCGGTAACGCTGGTCTTTTTAGGACAGAGCCAGACTGAGGCTCAAGCGACCAAACGATGTGACTTGGCCGTAAAAAGTACGCCCGGCGTGGGTGCTGAACCGGCATGCCTGGATTTGGTTTCCCTAACCAACGGCGGGCCGGCTTTTCAAACAGCCAGCAATACCACGCGCATCAGCCAAGACGGATTCAAGTTCTGTCCAAATGCATTCCAGGTGAGTTCGACATCAGATGCGGATGTGGTTTTTATCTATGACAACAGCACGAGTATGGGAGCTTCACGGGCCTACATCAACCCGGTATCAAAAGATACGCTATACTATTATGTCGATAATAAATCTGAAACATGCTTGGACACGACTACTACTGGCAGTTTCAATATTAATTTTGGCAATGGCGTTCGAAACATCAGGATTTTGAAGGACAATGCCGGTTGCACGACCTATTCTGGCGACCCATATGAAGTCCGAGCTAAAGTGATACAATCCGCCATTGACTCCATGGCAGCGAATTCACCTACTTCAACTGCTGGAGTTACCGGATTTGCGGAACTTAATATGCATCCCCTTGCCCCGCTTCAATTGAACACAACAGCAAATGTGAATCGCGTCAAAGACAGTGCCATGATCGATTATTCAGCCTGGACCCTCTATGCAGTTCCTTTAAAGCAAGCCTACTCTTGGTTG
Organism: Fibrobacteria bacterium; assembly: GCA_043721115.1. GTDB lineage: Bacteria > Fibrobacterota > Fibrobacteria > UBA11236 > UBA11236 > Chersky-265. The sequence continues at coordinate 944 of JAYSRH010000464.1, forward strand.
AAGAATCCAGCTTTGATCAAAACCAAAAAACAGGTGATTATCTTCATCTCAGATGGTGCCCCAGTGGATTCCGTAGGAAACAAGGAAACCAGTCCTACCCGTGCCCCTTACCTTCCCTTGGTTGACGTCAACATCCCCATCTACAGCATTTATTTGGGTCAAGTGGCCACCAAAGACACCGCCAAACTAAAAGAACTTTCTGATTTGACTCACGGCAGCTTCACACGTGTGAAGCCCAATAATATCGCTGGAATCGGTGCAGTAATGCAATCCATTATCAAATCGATATTGGTGTCCACCTTACCCCGTTCCATACAGGTTACCAATACCACCTTTTCCCCGCCCCAGATCAGCCAATCCTTGACTCTGACAAAAAATACTGACAATAGCGTTAATGTTGCTTTGGACAGCGTCCTTGGCCTCAAGCTTGGCGTCAACAATTTCACGGTCAAAGTCACCATGAACGACACACTCATTCGAAATTACAGCTTTAACATTAAGGCCGATGGCCCTCTGGCTGCCGCATCCACTACGGAACTCACCTGTTACGATCCGCCTACCCTTGTCCTACTCAACAAAAATGGTGTGCAAGATACCGCCTATCCCGCAGGGTCGACTGCATACCAAGTCAAATTGACCCGCGCCTCCAACGATTTAGCTAACGTCACCATCCTCGCAACCGCCAAGGACTCGACCGCAAAGCCAGTTTTGTCCGATGCGGAAAAGCTGGAGCTTAGTGGTGTATCAGGAGCAACCCCGACCTATTCTGGTCCGGCCACTGTAAACGGAAGCAACATGGCCCCTGTAACTGGAAACGCCATTCTGGAAGCCGATGCAAATGGCAAGCTGACACTCACTTGGGTGCACCCCAGGGACGCCCGTGAATTCGCCAGCTACACACTGCCTGGAACAAAAATCCCACCGCCAAAGGTGGACACCGTCAAAGCCTTCGTAGACTTCGAACGCGTCAACAGCGTATCAAAAGGAGTGATGCTCAGCGGAACCATCACCAATCCCGTAGTTATTTTCGGGGGTGCGAAACTGTTGCGTGCCAATCCGGATTCGGCCACCGTCACCCATGGAGCCTGTCTTTCCAACTGCGTGGGCAATGCCGCAACGCTCGCTGACCCGAATAAAACACCAAGCTTTATTTTCAAAACGGCCTCACCCTTCAGTTATGATTTGATGATCTACGACCATTTGGGGAATTTCGTGAACAAATCCAATGGCAGCGTCACTCCGGCTCAATGGCAAATACTACCCAAGAAAGGCGATTCCGTCGCAGTGGTGATGAGCATTTTGCCCGTTGCCAGCAATGGAGCCTTAATTGCTACTGGTGTTTATGTCCTTAAAGCAACCATCAAGACTCAAGCCACTAGCGTCAAGGACAGCAGTGGCGTGGAAAGAAGAACGCCTGCCGACAGCCGTATGCTGATTAACAGGTTTGGTTATTCACGTCCGTAATTAACTATCCTTGTCTGTCACCCATCTTCACTCCAGTTGGGTTTGAGTTTGGGTCCATATGGAAATAGTCGATTACAAAACGCAATTAAAAAAGTTCTACAAGCCTGCCTCAAACAACATTGAATGGGTGGATGTGCCGTCCATGAACTTTATCATGATCGACGGGCAAGGTGATCCAACGAGTTCTCCAGAGTATGCCAATGCGGTCGAGGTTCTCTTTACCATTGCCTTAGCCGTTAAATTAATCGTAACTACTCAGCGTGACATAGCTGATATTGGGTTTACCCCGACGAGAGCTTGTTGAAGCCCTTCCAGAATAGATATTCCTCGCTTACGCATTGT
>JAYSRH010000465.1:0-7002 GCA_043721115.1 Fibrobacteria bacterium
TTCACCCACTCGATCGCCCGAAGAGCCAAAAAAGTTAACCGAGCCGAAGGCAATTATTCATTTCGAATTAGTAAACGCGTATCCCGCGGCCCACTTTGAGGATTTGCAAACTGTGAACTTCTTGCTAAAAATAGAAAAGCCAAAAATGATTTCCGTAGAGTAATTTATGGCTACTATAAGTTTAAAAAATCGTTGGTACCGGCCTTAGCGTGTATCGTTGAATAGTGAGATCACTTCTTCGAAGCCTTGTGAATAAGTGGATTTGGAGTTGAATGTAGATGCCCAGCCTAGGAATTGGCGAATAGATGGAGAAATTTAGGCAGAAGAAAAAAGTGATGCGCCAAGAGTTTGGGAGGCATCACTATAAAAGAGTGGAATGAGGATGATTTAGGATTGGAAAGGCGCCTCGATTTATCTATTCTCTCAAATCGCTTTTTCTTCCGTATTTTTTGGTTGAAACGGCCACAAAAAATCGATTTCCACATAGTCATTCGAGGGAGTTCACCCAATGTACTTGCAGCCGCCGAATAAAATGCCATTAACAGGAAAACATTCTCAGATACGGAGCACTTCGGTACCTGCCATGGCTTCGCTGACCTATCCACACCAATCAATGGACATGATGAAATATTCTTCATCACTAAACTACCACCTAAAGCGGCCTAACCACCTTCAGTTCATTTTCGGACCAGATCCCCTTCGCACCTAATTCCTGGAGGAATTGCCATTCCCGAATTCAGCATCCTCATCATTAATTACAACGGTTTGAAGCATCTCCCGGAATGCCTGGCTTCGGTCTACGCTCAGACATTTCGCGATTTTGAGGTGGTAATGGTGGACAACGACTCACGTGACCGGTCGTGCGACTATGTCCGTGAGCATTTTCCCGAAATAAAACTGGTGCTCTCCGATTATAACCGTGGATTCGCTGGAGGCAATAATTACGGTATTTCGCATTGCGCGGGCGAATACCTCTATTTCCTCAACAATGATACTCGGCTCGACCCGAACGCGCTCATGGAATTGACAAAGGCTGCGAAAACTAATCCAGGTTTCCGAATCTTTTCCAGCTTTCTGATCAATTATTTGGAACCCCACCTTGCCGATTCGGCCGGGGATACAGTCTACACCATCGGCGTGCCACACGGCTTCTCAGGTTATCCAGTCGACCTTTTCACTAAGGCTCGGGAGGTCACTGCGGCTTGCGCGGGTGCAGCCCTGTATTCCCGAAAAGTACTGGACGAAATCGGCGCTTTCGATGAGGAGTTCTTCCTGATTTTCGAGGACATGGATCTTGCCTTCCGGGCCCGGCATGCAGGTGAGCGGATCCTCTTCGTGCCTGCTTCCAAAGTTTACCACAAAGGCTCCGCTTCAATAGGTGGCAAAACCAGTCCCACCAGCCTTTACTATTGTGAGCGAAATATATGGCCCTTCCTGATCAAGAATTTTCCAACCCCAATTTTAATCGGCATGTTACCTGGCCTAGTTCTCATCAAATGCATGCGATTCATGAATGCGATCAGGTTTGGAGCTCTCCCCGTCTTCTTCAAGGCTACGTTCAGCAGCATTGGGATGATTCCTTCGATGGTATCAAAGCGAAAGGTGATCCTTGGGTCATCCAAGTTGTCTAGTGCTGAATTCAGGAAACTCTTGCGCAAGGGATGGCTCCGTGAGCGGCTGGCCATGCGGCGCGGCGATTTCAGTATCCGGTTGTAAAACTCTGATAACACATTTCCTATTACTCGCAGCGTCCGTATCGTCCAATTAGGAAATCACGGAAGCCACGCACCATAGACTGCAGCTTCACCCTTCGGTCTTTTTCGAACAGAACAAGCTTCATCAGCTCCTTTGCCCATGCCCAAGCTTCGGCGGGCGCATAGAAAGGATATGTTCGCATTACATAAAGTCGGTTGCGGGTCATATAATATCGGCGCAAAACTGAATGATGCGTCGGACGGAAATCCCAAAATAGGACCTTCATCTTCCGCAAATTGCCCAAGGAATGCACGAGGTCGGCATGGTTAACCCGTAAGTTATGATAACCGAAACGATTCAATCGAAGGCAAAATTCATAATCAACGTAGTCGATAAAGAGCTTATCAAGGAACGGCCCGACAGCTCGATAGGCTTCGAGGCTCAACAAATTACCGGAGGTCATGGCCACCTTTATCTCGGTACATCCAGTTAGCGTCGCTTCCCTACGCCGGCTTTCAAGCAGGTGGATAGGCGACAGTATCCCTATTCTGTCATGTTCGCGTGCGCATGCCGCCATAGCCTCAAGGGCCCCCGGCTGGAAATGGCTGTCCTGATCCATGGTTAGCATCCATCCATATCCGCGATTGATTGCCTCCATTGCACCCATGTTTAGGGCCGTTGCGATACCATAATTTGTCCCATCCCATCGGTAGGCAACCCTGCCTGTTTGTTCGAGTAGCTTGAGTGAGATGTTTTCGTGAGGGGAGTTGTCCACGATGAGCAGGAATTCCAAAGCGTCTAAGTAGGTTCCGATATTTGCCACAACCTTGGAATCTGGATTGTATGCTACCACAACGCCCGCCACGCTTGTAACAAGCGGCTCAGATGCACCCCTCGAATCAAAAGGTCGAAGATTAATCAACTTACGAATCGCTGGTTGTAATAGAACATTGGCAGGTTATGTTGAGTATCATAAATTGTACTATTAATAACGATGACAAATTGAGTTCTCCCACATGCGATCCGGCTGCTTCCTGAGGGAAGCCCGGTTGCAGGAACCCGGATGGAAAATGTATCATGGCCTTGGTGAAGAATTTAGCAAAAAAGCTGGCAACGCAATTAAGATTCTTTGTTCGCATGGCCACAGGTGAAGATGGCTTTTCCATGCGCGAGTTCGTCGCCAAAAGGTACCTCAAAGGCGAAGGAATTGAAATTGGTGCTTTGGATCGGCCGCTTGCTGTGGCGAAGGGAGTCCGTGTGCGCTACGTGGATCGACTGAGCGTCAAGGAGCTTCGCGTCCAATATCCCGAATATTTGAACAAGAAGCTGGTGAATGTCGACATAGTCGATGACGGCCAAGCCTTAGGCAAGGTTCCCGCTGAATCTCAGGATTTCGTGATCGCCAACCATTTTCTCGAACATTGCCCTGACCCCATCCGTTCCTTGCAGAACATGTTCCGGGTTCTTCGCCCCATGGGAGTTCTTTTTTTGACAATTCCGGACAAGCGCTATACTTTCGATCGTGACCGCCCGGTTACTGACTTCGAGCACTTAGCAAAGGACTTCCATGAGGGACCAGAAAGATCCAAGGTGGACCATTTTCGGGAATGGGTGGAAATAGTGGGAAAGGTCGGAGACGCTACAAAGGTTTCAGAAGAGGTGAAAGAACTGATCCGCAAGGACTATAGTATCCACTTCCATGTCTGGACCCAGAAAGAAATGATTGAGCTATTCCTTAAGGTAGGCGAGTACTTTAAATTCCAGCCCGAGATCGAAATTGCTATGAAGAACGGGCCAGAAGTTGTCCTCGTTATTTCCAGGGGAGCTACCGGGGGAGCGTCCAGTTTGAACTGATTTACAACTGCGAATGGGGGATGGCAGGTTGGGATGCTAAGTCAAAATTAAGCTGCAACAGAGCAAAAGGCCAGCAGAGGACAGTGTCGCTTCAGCCAATACTGGCTGAGCAGTATACTCAACTCCAGCCTTGACCTCTCTCGATAAATTTGACTACAATTTATTACATGTTTTTGAGGATGCGAATATTTTGTTTCGAGTAAGCCATTTAGGAAGGAATATTTATTTTCTCCTTTACGTTGGGGATTATTATAAAGTGTCGAGATCATTTGGCGATAAGCTAAGACTTTTTTATTTTTCGGAAAAAACACACCTTCCGCTTGTCATTAAAAATCCCAACTTTTCAGTCAAAGGGAGCGCTTCGCCACTACCGAGTTGGTTTTCTTGAATACTTTCAATTTTGCAAGGTAATTACTCGCTTCCACTTATATGCAAATAATTCAAAAAAGTAACGGGGTCAAAAATATAAATTCTTCAGTTGGCATCATAATCGTTGCTTACAATGATCCTGTCGTACTTCGACGCTGTCTCGATTCAGTTAAAAAAAGTACTTGGAAAAATTTTAAAATCATTATCGTCGACAATAGTACTGATTCGAAAGTCAAACAAAGTCTCGAACTTGAAATAGGGATACATTATTTGCCGATGGGAGGCAATTTTGGATTTTGTCGAGCCAATAATGTTGGAATCCAGAAATCCCAAGAGCTAAATTTTGAGTATACCTTGCTTCTGAATCACGACACGGTTGTAATGCCAGAATGCATTTCGGCACTTGTGGAATGTTGTTCAAGCTTTGGTAACAATGTTGCAGTTGGAGGGAAAATCCTGTACCTTGGAACGCCTAACAAAATTTGGTATGCAGGAGGATGGTTAAATATTTTTATGGGTGTAGGCATCCATGATGGCTTCAATAAAGTTGATGACGGAAGGTTTGAAGTGGGTCGAGAAATCAAATATGTTACTGGATGCTGTTTACTACTTCCAACGAGTGCGTTTGACATGATAGGACTGCTACGAGATGAAATGTTCATGTACCTAGATGACGCAGAGTATTCTAGGAGAATTCTTAAAAATGGCTTTTCGATGCGCTATGAACCTCGTGCCGTTCTTTATCACGATGTTGGAACGGGGGTAGGTTTTCGTAATTATGCCGACTACTATCTTTATTTCAGCATTCGCAATAAGCCTTTTGTGGCAGATGGCATTCTCTATAAAGCTTACCTTCATGTAATAGGATTATTTGCTGGTGTGGCTAAACTCATCCTTTATAGCACTCTTCCAGGAATTGAAAAAAGACCAGTTAAATTACGCGCTATTTACTGGGGTATGCTAGACTCTTTATCATCTGAGGAACGATATACTCGAAGGTTTCCTAGGCTTTTTCAAAATTATGTCGAACCGTTGGAACCGCTGCGGTAATCTATTTTCCAGCCCATGGTGACCGGTTTTGGCCCTCTGGTTTTCTGTGGGGGCCTTTACTTAATTTTTTTCATCCAAAATGCACCTGGTTCTCTATCATGCGTAAGCAATGGACAAACCTTAGCCAAATCGTCATAATGATTATGTTTTAGATAGTTCAATGCCCCAATTATTTCAAAAGCGTCATTGTTGCTTAAAAAGGCCTCCAACAAATATTGCTCATTCCAGAAAACTTTGCCCTTCATTAGCCATTGATCTAGGTAATCTTTTGGAGTAAAAATATCATGTATATGGACTATAACGCCTTTTGCCAAGGAAGGCAAGATTGTCAAATATTCGAAAAGAACGTCACCTTGAGGGCGTATCATATGTGATGAGTCAATGAATAATATGTCGTTTTCCTTGAGTTCGCAAAACACTTGTAAGTCGATTTCTTCAACCATCATTCTGACAATTTTAATGGGCAGTTTTTCTAACCAGTCATGATGAAAAGGCTCGATGCAAGTGTGCGCGCAATTATAGTTTGGGTCTTCTTCTTTATTTTTTGACAACGAATGCTGCGCCATTAATGTTGAATAACCACTTCCAATTTCAATAATTTTGTGTGGTCTAAAGTGACGGATAATATTATAAAGAAACTCCGCATCACCAGACTGGTATGAGCCATTTAAAAAATCAAAAACAAGTTGGTTACTTGGCAGTGACTTTAGTTCAAGGATTTCCTTGTTATAAACAAATGTTTTCAATAGCGAGAGTTGGAACGGCACGTTTAATTGGATGCCTGGAAGCGCCCGATCTTTCCGTAAAGAATACCGAAGTTTTTTCGAATTAAACATGGGTTCGTAATAATGATCAATGATTGGAAACACACCAACCAGAAAAAATATTTTGTCACTTATGAATGATTTGCTTTCCCAGAAACCAACAACCCGAGTTCTCAAAAATTTTAACCAAAGCGCAGCAAGGAAAGTGAATGGGCTCATAAAAAATTCAAACGGAACCCAAAGGGTTATTTTGAGAAATTTAATCATTTCGCTTTCGTTTTTTAAAGATTTTAATTTGCTTTTCCATTTCTTTTCTGGAACCTATGCCTCTAGCTAGTTGTGAGCCTTGGCTGCTTGCAGCACCTGCCAATGTTGCAATTGTTCATTGCGAGAACGGATATGCATAATAGCGGTGCCAATTCAGGTATAGCTTTTCCAGTCTATTTCGTATGAAATCAGACTTGTGCATGAGCGTATGCTCGATAGCGTTTAACCGGAATCGCAATTCTTCCCGCTTTTATTTCTTGTAGATAAGCAGCCGTTGAGCTTCGAAATGACCAATAAAATCGTGTCAGCCACTCCAGAAAAGTTTGACTTGGTAGAATTTTGACTTCTTGAAATCCGGCAGCAAGACATAATCCTTCGAGAGCCTTTGCGTTTGGGCTCCACCAATTTGAAGCGTCATTATTTAGCTCTTGCCCAGGAAAAAATTCACAATAGGCTCGCTTTCCTGAACCAAAAAATTCCATAGCTTCCGTTTCAATAATCACTAAGCCGCCTGGCTTTGTGACTTCGAAAAGTCTTTTGATCGCTTCAAGCGGATTTTCCAAATGGTATAAGACGCCAAGGAAAAACACTACATCAAATTTTCCAAGAGTGGCCAAGTTCATTGTCATGAAATCACCGACAACGGGTTCAATATGGCTTTCGATAATTTTTTTGGCCAAGTCAAAGGGCCTTTTTCCCGGTAGAGTTTTTGGATCCCAGTGTTTAGATTTGTGGGGCTGTGGCAAAGTTGTTCCATTTTTTTTGGATTCCCTCCACTCCTTCATGTAAGCAGCCATATCTGTCGACCAGATATAATGATCAAGTGCAACGACTCGCTTGGCACCTGCCCTTTCGGCCGCGAAAGAAAAAAATCCGTCGTAAGCGCCAATATCTAATACGGTCTTCTCATGCAAGTCCGGTAAACGCAATGCGTTAAACTCCCGTTCCAAAGTTTTAAATGATTTTCTCCCTGACGTGAAAACGTTCGGACCTAATTGAATTG
>JAYSRH010000466.1:0-20435 GCA_043721115.1 Fibrobacteria bacterium
CTGGAAAGATTTGGGTCATGTCCAGTCGGGTTTTGAAAGCCAGATCACAATCCAAAACCGCTTCGGGAAGATCGGCGGCTACAGTATTGAGAACCCAGCGTCGTCCAATCAATCCGGATTCGGATTGTCCATCTACTGCAATCACCCGTCGTAGCAAGCCGCCAAAAGCCGTGTCTGCAATAACTGCCCCCACTTGTGGAACCAGGCTGTCCGGCAGGTCGACAAACAGCGTGCCCGGTGTAGGCAGGTAATTTAGAGTGGTGCCGTTTCCAGGCAGAGTCAAGTCTAAATACTTTGGAGCAAAACGCGTCGGAATCGAATCCATCTCTTCAATGAATACAGCATTCTCGATTGAGTAGCCTTCAATTTGAAGCTTGGACAAATCTGGAGCAAGAATGGAATCGTCAAAAGTCAGGACCAATTCGCGACTGCCCACGGAGGCTTTTTCCACGGTAATGCTACTGAGCGCAAAGGCACCGGAGGCCAGTGTCAGAAATACGCATGTGAGGAGTCGAATAGGCTTTGCCATTACCTAACCTTATTCATCACCTTTTTAAGGACCATCTTACCGTTGAGGCGCAAGGTCACGAATTTCATGCCACTGTTGTCACCATCCTTGATAGGGAAGGGCCCAAGGGTAAAGCTCCCGCTTTCAAGGTTGCCGGAAAACAAAGTGGTGAGGCTTTTGCCGTAGAAATCAATCATGGCCACCTCAGCGAATCCTGCCTTAGGTAAAGTCAATTGAACCTGAACGCCTTGGGAGCCGACCCTTTTCACGGCCATATTCAGTTTGAGAGTCGCAGCTTGTATTTTCGGAGCCTCTACCTTAGCTTGTGCACCAAGTTCCACTTTAGATTCCAGATCGCGAATTTCGCCTCGACCGTTACTCAGTTCCGAAACACGAATCTTGACGGTTTCTGCGCGCAGCGGTTCCCGCAATTTAATGACGAGCTTTTGCTTGCCCGCCCACCCTAAGGAGACGAGGAAAACGGTGAGCGAGAACCAATGCGTTGCTCGATTCATAAATCGTTTAAACTTCCTGAGTTAAAGCGGTTCAAGATCTTTTATTGTAAAGAAATCCGGCACAGTCCTAAAATCATCCAAATGGGTTTTATTTCAACCCACTCGACATCGTCTATTATACCTCCAAAATATGGCATCCGCCTCGTAAAACAGACCACAGTTACTAAAGGTAACCGTTAATTTGTGCAAATTATGCGGTCACAGCCTCGTTGGCGCCAGCTTTTCCCCATACTTTACCCTGCACGCGCTACCGGAACTTTATTTCCCGAAATAAATTCGGGACAGAACCCGTAACCCAGGTGTATACTCGCATCGATCATTACCTCTGTAAAAAGGTCATGTAGGATGAATAAAAACGTATTTTCTCCCCACAACGGTATGCTTTTCCACTTTGAAATTCGTCTGATGAAACAATGAGCGAAATCTGGAGTCCCTTTAAACCAAAAGGCCATCGCGGCCGAACGACCCGGGCAGCCGTGCCGGTCAAGGTAAAAATTACATCCAACGCTGAAGCCTTGTCGGGTTCGGCTGACGGCGAGCAAATCGAGTCCATTGACCTCAGCACAAACGTCACAGGTCCTAAAACTTCCGCTTCCGGACGTGTAAAAACCTTCGTTCACTACCAACAAACCTTGACGGCCATTCAAATAGTAGCCGATGCCACTACAATACTCCTCAGCTTTTTTGCCGGATACTGGTTGTGGAAGCTCGTGGGTCCGCTGGTCGCCATCGACCTTTATGAACCAGAAGCATTGAACAGGTATTATTCCTTTGTTGGCGTAACTTTGATCACAAGTCTAGTCGGCATGGAAGTGCATGGCTTATATCAGGCAAACCGCAGCCTGATGAATGTGCGCGAGTTTGAACTCATTCTAAAAACTTGGGGCAAAGCCTGCCTGTTCACTTTGGGGATTCTATTCCTGTCCCAACAACTGTATTTTAGCCGAGGCATTTTTATTCTTACCTGGACGTGCCTGCTAGTTTTCATGCTGGTGCAACGCTATGCTTTCTTCAAGTTCAACAATTATTTACGACGCAAGGGGTTTGTGGAAACCACCGCGCTCATTTATGGCGCCGGTGTTGTGGGCCGCAAGCTGATGGAAAAATTCAAACAATCTCCCAAGCTCGGCTACCATGTGGCCGGTTTCATCGACGACAACGGCACCTTTTCCGGCAAAACCGTATTGGGTGCGCCCGTGCTTGGCGGATTTGCGGACTTACGCGAATCGATTCGATCCAGTGGCGCTACTAAACTTTTCATCGCCTTGCCGCAGGTGCCATCCAAGGTTGTCGTGGATATCCTAAACGTGTGCCGGGAAACGGAATGCGAATTCCAAATCGTTCCATCGCTTTATGACATCGTCATTCAAAGGGTTAAGGTTACGGAAGTCGAGGGCATACCGCTTATCGGCGTCACCGAACCCAAATATTCTTTCAAAACGCAGGTATCCAAGCGCTGCTTTGACCTCGTGGCTGCGTCCTTACTCATTTTGATGCTTAGCCCCGTACTCGCGGCCATTGCCCTTATCGTCAAGTTGACCAGTAAAGGTCCAGTTTTTTTCATTCAAAAACGGGTGGGACAAAAGGGCCGACGCTTCCTATTCTACAAGTTCCGTTCCATGAAAGTGGATTCCCCTGCCTATGCTGTTACCCCCAAGGACAAATTGGATCCGCGCATCACGCCAATTGGCCGGTTTCTCCGTCGCAGCTCTTTAGATGAATTGCCCCAATTGTTCAATGTCATAAAAGGGGAAATGAGTTTAGTAGGACCCAGGCCGGAAATGCCATTCATTGTCGATCATTACAATGAACTCCATAAGCAACGCCTCAATGTCAAACCCGGCATTACCGGTCTCTGGCAGATTAGCGCGGACCGGAAGATCGCCATCCATGAGAACATGGATTACGATATGTACTACATCAACAACCAGAGCTTCTTGTTGGACATTGTGATCCTGGCCAAGACCATCAGCAGCTGCCTCAAAGGCGTAGGCGCGTACTAGACTGAAATCTAGGTTTTGCGGCTGGCGCGGGATCGCATAAAGCCTATTATCCCAGGTAAAATCGACAGAAAAATTATCGCCAGGATGACAATGGTGAAATTCTTTTTGACGATGGGGATATTCCCGAAAAGGTAGCCGGCTGATACGCACGTACTGACCCAAATCATTGCTCCCGCCACGCAAAAAAGAATGTACTTGCGGAAACGCATGGTCCCCATCCCAGCCACAAAAGGAGCGAAGGTGCGAACGATAGGGACGAAGCGGGCCATGATGATGGTTTTACTGCCATGTGTCGCATAAAAATTCCGGGTCCGTTCCAGATACTCCCTTTTGAAGATTCGGGAATCTGGTTTACTGAATAACCTTTTGCCTAGAAACTTGCCAATGGAATAGTTGGTGAGATCGCCCAGCAAACAGGCGCACAATAGTAGGGGTATTAAATAGGTTACCTGAAGGGATCCCAAGGCGGCCAGCGACCCTGCGGCGAAAAGCAATGAGTCGCCGGGCAGGATGGGCGTAACTACCAGCCCCGTTTCACAAAAAACAATTATGAATAGCAAGGCGTATGTCCATGCTCCATAATGGCCGACCACGTCTGACAAGTGGACATCCAGATGCAAAAAAATATCCACGCACGTTCTTAGAATTTCCATATACCCTACATTACTAGTTGTGGTTGTTTTGTGATTCTATGGAACTTCGGATCTGCTCCATGACTTTTTCAGCGCCGTCACGGATTGGACTCTGCCCCATGGCTTTAACATACATTCCGCTTTGGGCTCGCAAGTTTTCCAACTCCCTAAGCAAGCGTCCATCACCCAATTTATCCTCTGCCAACACCCGACTATACCCTTTGGCAGCGAAGGCTTCGGCGTTCAATATTTGATCGCCCCGCGAGGCGGCCTTGGACAAGGGCACCAAAAGATTGGGCTTTTGCAAGCTTAAGAATTCAAATATTGCGTTCGAGCCGGCCCTGGAGAGGATCAGATCCGTCGCTGCCAACACATCGGAAAGCTCATTGCCTATGTATTCAAATTGCCGATAGCCCTGTGTGGCCTCTTCCGTTGAATCTAGTCCGCCCTGGCCGCAAATATGGGCAACGCGAAAATGGCCCAGCAAGCCCGGCAGTGCCGCTCGCACCGCTTGGTTCAGAATACGGGAACCGAGGCTCCCGCCCATAATGAGCAAGAGTGGCTTAACCGAATTAGTACTCGCGGAATGAGGTAAACGCAGAAAGGCTTCGCCCTTTTCCTTGTTGCCGGTAAAAAGCTCCACACGAATGGGTGTACCGGTAACCGATGCCTTTCGAGGGGGCAGATGATTGAGTGTGTCTGGAAAGCTGGCACAAATGCGACTCGCAAATGGAATAGAAAGCCGATTGGCAAGCCCTGGTGTCAAATCGCTTTCATGAATGATAACGGGAATCCGGCGCAGCCATGCAGCGAAAACAACCGGGACAGCAACAAACCCGCCCTTGGAAAAAACCAAATTGGGGCGCAGGCGTCCAAGGTGCAGCCAAGCCTGAAATAATCCGCCCAAAACCCTCAGCGGGTCTGTAAAATTACGCCATGCGAAGTAACGCCTGAGTTTCCCTGAAGAAATTCCATGAAAAGGTATGCCTTTGGCTTCAACCAAGCGCTTTTCAATGCCCGCTTTCGAGCCGATATAGTGTACTTCCCAGCCTTCTTCCAACAATTTGGGCAGCAGGGCAAGATTGGGAATGACATGACCTGCCGTGCCGCCTCCCGTCAATACAATTTTTTTCTTCACTGCCGCCTGCATTTCGTTCCAATAGGTAAAATAGCAACAACCTACCGAGATACCGGGCCAGGACGTGCATAAGTCCGGCCAGCCTTGGTACAATGCCTCTATGAGCCTTCCCGCCCCTTGGAATCATATCGAACCGTATTTGCAAAGTATCCAGGATTTTGATTTGGGAGCGCAAAGGCTGGCGGATTTCTTCCAAGGTAAGGAGGAAAAATATCCGCCCGATGAATTGCTCAAAATATTCCTAACCGCAAACCCGCCGCAAAAATTGTTTGAGCGCCTGCTGTTCTGTCTTTTCAATATCGGTGTTCCCGATAGGCAAATTGGAACTCGGGCACTGCAGGTAAGCCGCCTTAAGCGCCTTTGGTTGCGTTTCCACCAAAATGTAGCGTTAAGCGAAATGGAAATGGACTTGATAAATAGGACCGCAGGTTTATTCGAAATTGATGCGCCAAATCGGGACAAAAATTTGGCCGCATTGCGAAAAAGTTTTCAACGGCTCATCAATGCAGAGCCGGTAACGGAATCCGACCAGAAATCGCTTGCCATTCTGATTGGCGCCGAAGCAGAAGCCCTGCGCATCCGCGTGAACTGGCTATCGGAAAACACCGACCCTTACAATATGGCCACCATGGCGCGGATTCTGCCAAGGCTGCGTATTTATGACGAGGCTGTACACGAAGGATTGGATTTGGCCAAGAGGCAAGAGCAAAGCCTTCCCGTGGGTTTGAAAATCCTGAGCTTTGAAGCCCATTTGCATGCATCCGGTTTCAAAAAATGGCTGAATAAAATAGCCTCCGCGCCAAGTCTGGAAAAACTTGGAAGCCTGGTTCAAATCCAGCGCGAGAAAAAAATCCCCACCTTGGACCTCATCGCATTATGCACCCTGTGCCGCTGGACCTGGGAGGCGGTTGGAGAAAAATCCGGCCCACTCGATTGGATCAGTAAAGCCTTGGACAGCTATCATGATGGCGAGTTCGCGGTCGAGGCAGGCAAGGCGTCTCGAATACTGGTTCCGGCTCTATCTGGCACCGGAGCAAAATCTAAAGGGACCATGCTCATCGGCGATTTTGGAATAAAGTCTTTTCCAACTTGGATAGGTCGGGATCTCCTCACTTTGGGCTACCTTAAAGCCACCGATGACGGCACCTTGAACATCAAGGCTGTCCTCACTCAAAATATCACGCGTGATTCGATATTGGAAGCCTTGCTCGGCAATCCCAAAGTCTTCCAAACTCCGGGACTGGTGAGTTTCATTGCTGCAACCAGCCGATCGCTGGCAATACTCTCCAAGATTGCCAAGTCGCGGGACTTGGTTGGCGGATTTGCCAATCGAGACGTACCCTTGACGTTACTGCAAAGCCCGTGCAATATCCCCATCTCTTTGTTGCGTCCGCTGATCAATGTCCGCCATGTTTCCTTGATGGATCTTAAAAATCTGGCGAGGGCCAAAGCGGGAGTGCGTAGGGAAATCAGCGATGAATGTGAAGCCTACTTGAAGGCTCGCGGGTAGTGAGCGACATTCACCTCAGTTGACGAAAAAGACTTTTCCTTTTAGTATTAAACATATAGGAATAATATGTTATGCTTTCCATGCGTGCTAAATATGCCCTTAAGGCCCTTGTTTACTTGGCTAAAACTAAGGAAAAGGGTCCTGTTTTAATCGGCGATATCGCTAAATCACAAAAGCTGCCGCGCAAATTTCTGGAGCAAATTCTTCTGGAGTTGAAGAACCTTCGGATTCTCAAAAGCCGGCAAGGTAAGGGGGGTGGCTATTATCTCGCCAAAGGACCTGAGCTGATTTTGGTGGGCCATATTGTGCGTGTATTCAATGGTCCCTTGGCCCTGGTTCCCTGCGTGAGTGTAACCGCATTTGAAAAGTGCGAGGAATGCGTGGACTTTGCCCATTGCGGTGTTAGGCGAGTGATGCAGAAAGTACGTGACGTAACTGCCGAGATACTGGATGGTACGACGCTGGAGGCACTGGTGGCTATCGAGGCTTCCGAAACCGATGAAGCGTCACTGATGTATTTTATTTGAACGAGTTTAGGTATGAAGCTGAAAAATAAAATCCATTTTGAAGTGCCGAGGTTGCTACTGCTGAGTTGTTCAAGGTCCGTTTTTTGGGCTATGCCACTGGCAATGGCCATTACCTTAAGCATAACCTTAACCCTGGCATGCTCGCCCAGCTACGCCGCAGGAATCCACATGCTCAACGTCTCCTACGATCCCACGCGGGAGTTGTGCGAAGAATACAATCAAGCCTTTAAGATGCATTGGAAAAAGATTTCCGGGCAAGACGTGTCCATTTATCAGTCCCATGGAGGTTCCGGAAAACAAGCCCGATCCGTTATAGAGGGGTTGGATGCGGACATTGTGACACTAGCTCTCGCTTACGATATCGATGTTATTGCTGCCAAAGCACATCTGTTACCAAAAAATTGGCAGACCCTGCTGCCCCATAACAGTTGCCCGTATACGTCCAGCATCGTGTTTATGGTGCGCGCCGGTAACCCAAAAAACATCAAGGATTGGGACGACCTGATCAAACCGGGCCTAAAAGTCATCACACCCAACCCTAAAACGTCAGGCGGCGCCCGCTGGAACTATTTGGCGGCCTGGGGGTATGCACTCGAAACACATCATCACGATTCCGCACAAGCGCGGGATTTTGTCGCTAAACTGTACCGAAACGTTTCCGTACTTGATGCCGGAGCCCGTGGTTCCATGACTACCTTTGCACAGCGCGGTATAGGAGATGTAGCCATTGCCTGGGAGAACGAAGCATTGCTGGCCGTGAAAAAATTAGGCAAATACAAAATGGAAATTGTCGTCCCTAGCATAAGTATTCTTGCTGAACCGCCCGTTGCCGTAATAACCGCCATGGCGGACAAACATGGAAACACAGTCCTGGCCAAGGCCTACCTCGAATATTTGTATTCCGAAGAAGGCCAGGACATTGTCGGACACAATTTTTATCGGCCACAAAGCGAAATTGCCACGGCCAAATACGCCTATCAATTTCCTAAAATGCGTATGTTCACCATTGATTCTGTTTTTGGTGGTTGGCAACGCGCGCAAAAAATCCATTTTTCAGATGGCGGTGTGTACGATCACATTTTTAAGGAAGCTCAAAAGGTTCAGTAATCGCATGACCACTATTACTAGTCCATCTCTGGTGGCAACGTCCAAACGGAAAAAGCGTTCCAACATCATACCTGGCTTTGGTTTGACGCTGGGCTATACCATGCTTTATCTAAGCCTGGTCGTGCTCATCCCGCTTTCCGCCACTTTTCTCAAGGCTTTTCAACTAACTTGGCAGGGGCTACTCTCCATCCTAACCGACCGCCAGGTATTACTGGCGTTTCGGCTGAGCTTTCTTGCCTCGGCGGAGGCAGCGCTGATCAACGGATTCTTTGGACTGCTCATCGCCTGGGTGCTCGTGCGCTATAAATTTCCAGGCCGCCGTTTTCTTGATTCCATTGTCGATCTCCCTTTCGCTCTGCCCACGGCAGTGGCAGGTATTTCCCTTACAGCCGTTTATTCTTCCACTGGCTGGATTGGATCACATTTGGAGGCCATGGGAGTCCATGTCGCATATACGCCATTAGGCGTTACGCTTGCGCTTACTTTTATCGGACTCCCTTTTGTGGTGCGCACTGTGCAGCCGGTTTTGGAAGACCTAGACTCGGAAGTGGAAGAAGCCGCCACTTCGCTTGGGGCAAGCCGATGGCAAATTTTTACCCAAGTGATCTTTCCCGCCCTGATGCCTTCTTTCTGCACGGGAGTATCCTTGGCTTTTGCCCGTGCACTAGGTGAATACGGATCGGTCATTTTTATATCCGGCAACATGCCGATGAAAACAGAAATCGTACCCCTTATCATTGTCAGTAAACTGGAACAATACGATTATGCCGGAGCTACCGGCGTCGCAATTCTTATGCTGATCCTTTCGTTCAGCCTGCTTTTGGCAGTAAACCTTCTTCAGAAATGGGCAGGAAAATCCTCGCGGTCGCTTTCTCGCTGAAGAGGATTGAAACAACGAGTGAGCACCATGTCCGATTCACCCCTACCTTTGCGTCCCATGCACACCAAACAAGCGGTAACCAGTGAACCACGCTGGTTCCAGTGGCTGCTGATTTCGGTGGCGCTCCTCTACTTATTTTTTCTGCTCTTTGTGCCGCTGTTTAGTGTGTTTGTTGGGGCCTTGGAAAGCGGTTTAAGCGCTTATCTGCATACTTTTGCCGATCCCGACACGTTGTTTTCCATTCGGTTGACCTTGATCATTTCCGCTCTTGCCGTGCCCTTAAACCTGACCTTTGGAGTGGCCGCGGCATGGGCGATTGCCAAGTTCGAGTTTCCTGGAAAAACGGTTTTGACCACATTGATCGATTTGCCGTTTGCCGTTTCGCCGGTAGTATCCGGTTTGGTGTTCATTTTACTGTTCGGCAAACAGGGTTGGCTGGGACCTTGGCTTACCACCCACGACATCAAAATAATTTTTGCCATACCCGCGTTGGTACTGGCCACGATATTCATCACCTTTCCCCTAGTGGCCCGCGAACTGATCCCGTTGATGGAAGAGCAAGGGAAAGAAGAGGAAGAAGCCGCACTCACCTTGGGTGCCTCCGGCTGGCAGACATTCTGGCACGTGACTTTGCCCAACATCAAATGGGGCATTCTCTATGGTGTGATATTAACCAATGCCCGAGCTATGGGAGAATTTGGGGCCGTATCCGTGGTGTCCGGCCATATTCGCGGATTAACCACCACGTTACCGTTACAGGTGGAAATCCTTTACAATGAATACAATTACGTACAGGCTTTTGCAGCAGCCTCGCTGCTTTGCTTTTTAGGCTTGCTTACCCTCATCGTGAAGGCCATTGTGGAAAAGCGCAATCAGGTCTATCAGCAAAGCCGTGAACGTTTGCCTTAATCCGGTAACTTGGGTTTGAGCAAGGCATAAACATACGCACCAACCAATGCGCCGGCCAACGTGAAGAATGCCCAGTATTCACCGGAGCCAATTTGAGCATAAATCGGCCCCGGGCAAGTACCCGTTACAAACCATCCCAGGCCGAATAAAAATCCTCCCAGATAGGTGCCGGGAGTGAGGATTTTACCGGGAATAACCGGAGTATCACCTGCAACAGTTTTGACTTGTAGTTTTTTGATGAGCAAAAGCGACAACGCCCCCACCAACACTGCAGATCCAATGATCAGGTAAAGGTCCGGTTCCCGGAAAAAAAACATGTTGCGGATCTTGAACCAGGAAATGACTTGCGCTTTGGTGAGCACCATTCCAAAATACAGACCCAGTAAAAGAAACTTCACACTTCCCATTTAGCCTCCCAGGCCTAGCAGCCTGTGTATGGCAGCGGCCGTCAGGCCTCCGGCAAAAAATGCCAGCGTGGCCACCAAGCTGGCCTTCTGCAAATTGGACAATCCCATTATGCTATGACCCGATGTGCATCCAGCCGCATACCGTGTCCCAAATCCAATCAAGAAACCACCACCGAGCAATTGAGCTGCACCGGGCAAGGTATGATAGTACGGTGGAAGCAAGGGCTGGGGCTGTGCAGATAAGAGCCGCGTTGCCACGAATCCACCCGCCATCAAACCAGCCACAAAGAATAGGTTCCAAGCTTCTTTACGCCAGGCGTAGCCTTTCAAGTATTCCAGTTTGGATTTCGGAAGTAAGGCGGCGCAGATATGCCTGAAGCTGGAACTGATACCTAGATTCCGTCCTGCCATTAAAACCATTAGGGGTACAGTCAAGCCTATGAGCGGACCGGAAACGTACCATGGCCAAGGATTGAGGACAGCGTCAGGAATCAAAGAGGCGGACACCGGGTTTATTTTTTCAGTTTCAGCCGCATAGCGAGACTCTTGAAGAAATCTCCTAGGGTCTCCTCTTTAAAATCCTTATACTCCCCAGCATCAAAAAAGACGCCATGACCGCTTTGGCATACTTCATAGTGGATATGCGGCTGAAACGTATCCGCCACCCTTTCCATGGTTTCCGCGCACACTGGGCAGGCCACTACCTCTATAGTATCGTATTCCTTACCAAGGTCAGCCGAGCCCGTATCGATTTCCCCCGAACCGGAAATTTTCTTGAGTATTTTATGTTCCGCTTCGGAAAACCAGATTCCGCGACATTGTGTGCAGCGTTCCACTTGGATATTCTGATAGGTCACGTCTTCCATTATGGAATCGCATTTAGGGCAATCCATCCCATGCTCCCTGATGTATCGGGTCGACAAAAAGCTTGTCGAACCGGTTTAGATATAAAAGTCTAATTATTTGTGCCCAGCGTCATCGGGGACTTTTTGATTCAGCCATTCTATAGCACCTTTAGACTTACGCCAGGCCTCAATCCCGTGGATGGCATAGGTTTCCGCCTCCTGCAGGGAGCCGGGACTGGCCATTTCCGGCGCTTGTTTGGGTAATTTTATGCGTTTGAGAAGGAAGGCGGGAACGTGGGGATTCGCATCCACGGCCTTGGCCAAACTGGCTCCCACTGATCGGTCGGGGCCTAATCGACGGAATTGGCAAAGAGCTTGAGTATAACAGAATGCTGCGGAGGAATCCTCAGGGTAACTTTCCAGTAACGTTTCTATTTCCTCAAAGTCTTTAGATTTCAGTAAGGATTCGAGGAGAATATACCTAACGCCTTGGTTGTCGTTAGAATTGAGTCGCAACATTTCCCGCATATGGTCCAGGGCTTCGGGAATTTTTCCCAGGTCGCGAAGGCACATTGCGATACCGAGTCTGGCGCGCATATAAGGACGGGTTTCCATGACATCCCAAAAATGACCGGCCCCGTTTTCGAGGAGGGAGGAAGGCAAGGTACGCACGGCGGCTTTCAGGGCTTTCTGATAGAGCACCAACGCGCTGGGCGTGGATTTAGCCTCCGCTTCAGCCAGAATGACATATGCATCGGCACAGTTTTTGGAAAGCTCAAGGGCGCGGCGCGCCAGCTTTATTTTTTCAGGACCTTGTGTGTTCCAGGCTTCATAGATTAGGCTCTGCGCCTCATCCCATGGATCCAGAATATCGGAAAGCGGCGACGTCGCATCACCAAACTCTTTTTCCAAAAAGGCTTCCAGATCGGCGTCGGAATGGAAATCCCGCTTGCCTAAAATCTGGCTGAGAGAGGGAATACCTTCATCCTTGGCTTCCCTTTTATCTTTGGCGGATTTCTTTTTTTGCATCTCATCTCCCATGAGGTCGCCTTCCTGGAGCCAGGCGGCTCAGCAAAAGTATTAGTAAATCTACAGGCGGTCAAAGGGTTGCCCGAGCCTCAATTTCGACTATCAGCGGCAGATGATCGGATGCCAATCTGGCAAGATGCGTACGGGGAACTTGGGCCTGTAAAATTTTTATTTCTCGACTGCAAAAAACATGATCGATTCGACTAACCGGGTAACGCCCTGGAAAAGTATTACGGGTTTTATGTCCCTCCGCGGACTCCTGGGCGCAATATAAATTTTCCGTCAAAGTGCGGAAGACGGCCGAGGAAGGAACCGCATTGAAGTCTCCGAGCAATACCGTAGGGGTACCACCTGGAATACCCCCCAGCCATTGCTCACCCAACAATGCCCCGACTTGCTTTTGTCGCTCCAAGGAAAAAAGACCCAGATGCGTATTCACCAGATGGAACCGAGTTCCCAATGCTTCCACCGTTACCCATATCGCGCCACGAATCTCCTTGCCTTGGCCATGCAAAGTGGGCAGATCGCCCGCCTTGATGAATTGCATGGGATGCATGCTGAGAATGGCGTTTCCAAATTCATCTTGTTGCATGACCATGTCCGCCGGATACAAGTAAGTCTCCTGCAATTCTCTGGCGATGGCGCGTAATTGAGCACCTTTTATATCGCCATAACATTCTTGCAGGGCAACCACATCCGGGTCATACTGGGCGATGACGCGCGCAATTCTGGAAGTGGAGACTTTACCGTCCATTCCCGCACAGCCATGCACATTGTAAGTCATAACCCGGAGTGAATTCCTGACTTCGGTTTTCCGAGCGGAAGGTGGATAGGTGACTGAGGCGGAGCGTTGACCACGTAAATGCTTGGCAGCCTCCCGGATATGCGCATACCGCAGGGGAGTGTCCGTATCGAAAATGAGCGCGCTTAAAGGGAAAAGTCCGAAAGCCCGCGTCTCCTCAAATCCCGGCCCACCATGCGCGCCATTTTCCCAAACAAAAGTGATTGGACGGTCGTGAACTCTCCAACCGCTGATGACGAAATCTCCGGCATTCTCATGGTGACACGCTTTGACCAAATCCTGGGCACAGTCATGAGGAAAGGGATGGGCGGCTCCCAAAACTTTCACAGCATCACGTGGCAACTCGAATTGGCCCAGCGTGGTAAACGCCATCGCTTTGTCAGGACCTTCTGGATAAAGCACCATGGGAATTTTGGCAATGGAAACCAACTTACGGGCTAGATTGATGCGCGAATTCTCGGCAAGACCCTCCGGCAAGTAAATGTGTCCAAAAGGTCCCGTGGCGATGACGGTGGAAGATTGATCCTCTTGCTTGACTTCCGTGCCGCCACTGCCTGTGCGCCTCAAGAGAAAGCTTTCGGCGCGATTGCCGAACGTCTGCTCGCTGCGTACGCGTGGAGTGCGCCGCAATGCCTGGGAAGCGTTTACCGGTTTCCCAAGCACTTCCGCTACCGCTTCATCCAACGTACGGTGATTCTCACGGGCATACGGGACCGCACTTTCCTGACCATGATCGGAATAAATCCATACATCATAATCACGACGGTCGGCACGATGCGCCGCTTTCCACAGACGCTGAATGCAATTGTCGATCCCGCGAAGCGAAAAATGCGCGAACTTGGAAGACGGTCCGCGCCGGTGCGCTTGTTCGTCGTAACCAACGTAGTTGACATGTACGATTGGCAGGCTGCGAGCCACGTCCATGCAAGCTTCCACCGTGATGAGTTCACGCAATCCCACACATACCAGCACACGTGAGAAAACGAATAGGAGTTCCTGCCGAATTTCATGTCGGGCGATGGCGCCCCGCACGGAATCGCTGCAGGCCACCACAAATTCCAACCCCAACAATCCCAGAAGACGGACTAAACTGCCGATGTTCCAAATCAGAACCGCCAGAAAGCCTAATGGATTGGCATGCTTGAGTAAGGTTCCGGCGCCAAGCCCCGAAGCACAAAAGTGCGACTCCGCCGCACCACCGGAATACAAATTTGAATACGCGCTGCCTCCGGCCAAAATTCCTTCGCCCTTGGCCGCCGTATCCATTTCCACCCGCAAGGCGCATTCCGGCATGAGCATTTTCATGTAACGGCCGGATTTCCGCTCACGATACGCATAGGCGGGAACTGCGCCCGGAACGCCATAAAAAAGTTCCGCTTGGGCTGCGGCCGTGGTTGAGGGAATACCTGAATAAATAGTGCGGAGTCGATAGCCTTCGCGTTTCTGAAGCTTGCGCAGAAAAGGCATCTGGCCGCGCTTCAAGGCTTTCTCAAGTTGGGTTCGGGACAAGCCGTCGATTTGAATGAGCACCAAACCGCGCTCAGTAGAGGCGGCACCTTTGGGCAGGCCAAGAAACCGCAACGACCATTCGCTGCGACTGAGCCAGCGCCTTATTTTCCGGAGATTAAATTCCAATATGTGAATCAACCGCACCCATTTTCCGAAAATCCGTCCGTCCTCAAAATAAACGCTTTTTACCGTCGAGATGCTTTATATATTTTCCAATCTCTAGGCAGGATTATTTGGATACCACTTCAATTGTAAATTCCGTGGGCTCAGCTCGCGAACTGGCCTCAACTGGCAGTTTCATGCTGAGCTCCCTCAGCATTATACTCATCAATATCATACTTTCCGGCGACAATTCCGTGGTTATCGCCATGGCTGTTTATTCGCTGCCCAAGGACAAGCGCACCAAGGGAATTCTCATCGGCACCTCTGGGGCTGTTTTATTGCGCGTATTCTTTACACTAATCGCTTCCCATTTACTGGAAGTCCCCTTTCTCAAACTAGTGGGCGGCGCGCTCATTTTGTGGATCGCGGTAAAGCTACTCCTGGAAGAAAGCCAAGCTGCGGAATCGGGCAAGAAGATCGAATCCATTTGGCATGCCGTCTGGATTATTTTAGTGGCCGATTTCACCATGTCCTTGGACAATGTCCTTGCGGTTGCCGGTGTGTCGCATGGGAATGTTTTGCAGCTCTGGCTGTCCTTAGGATTCAGTATTCCACTGGTAATATTTGCCAGTACGTTGCTTGCCAAGCTCATGGACAAATACCCCTTCATTCTAATCATCGGAGCGGCCTTGCTCGGCAAAGTGGGCGGGGAGATGATTTTTACCGATCCCGCCATTCAGAATTGGTTTAAGGTGGAGGCGAAATGGCTGGAGTGGACATTTGAAGCCATTTGCGCAGCCGGCGTCCTCTTACT
Source organism: Fibrobacteria bacterium (assembly GCA_043721115.1). Classification (GTDB taxonomy): domain Bacteria; phylum Fibrobacterota; class Fibrobacteria; order UBA11236; family UBA11236; genus Chersky-265. The sequence continues at coordinate 15,238 of JAYSRH010000466.1, forward strand.
TTCTACTTGGATTAAAAGTCGCCATCCAAAAGAAAGCTGATAGATTATTCGTGCACGGCCGCTTTAGGGCAGAGCACTTCCAACATCCAGGGAAGGATCGTGAACATCACCACGAGTCCGGTACCAATACCTAACGTGGCCATAAAGCCAATCGTCTGCATGCCCTTATGGGAAACAAAACACAGACCCAAAAATCCGAAGGCATTGTTCAACGTGCCCGTCAAAACTGCGGAGCCAGTGGTACGATACAGCTCCACTATGCGGCCAGCTCCCAATTCGCATCTCCGGTGGTAGAGGTGAATAACCGAATCAACGGATACCGATAAAATGGTAGGCAGCACGACCAAGTTGTACATGCCCAACTTGAGTCCCATGAGTCCCATCAGTTCAAAGGTCCAATAAGAAGACAGCGCCACAAAGCCACAGCTAATGGCCACACCCCGCCAAGAACGCATGTCCAGCCAGGTAATGAGAATCAGGAAAAGAAAAGTGACAATGGCTAAGGGCACTCCATCGCCTTTGACCATGCGAACGACATCGGCATAGATGAATCCACTGGAAGCCACTTGAACCGGCCCGGTGGACGAGGGAACCGTACCGAACCGCCTTTGGAACTTGCCACTTTCCTCTGCATCGCTCTCGCGCAGCTCACCATAGAGATATCCAAATTTTCCCTTAGAACCGTCGGCTTCGGTTAGAAACCGCTGAGTCCAGGTGGGCAAGGAGTCAAAGGAAAATCCGCCCGGTTCCAAATATCGACGCAACAGCCCCAAGTCCGCACGTGTAGAACTGTCTACCCTATCAAGTGCGCGTGCGTCGAGCATCCCTTTGATTTCTTCCAGCACTTTGAGTCGCTTAGCTTGTTCTTCCGAGGCGGGCACAAAGGATTGGATGGTGGCAAAGCTTTTCATCATCGTATCGGCGGGGTTACCGTACCGACTGGCGAGGGAATCGTGTACGGAACGCATTTGTTCCTCGCTCTGCCCCAGGATGATGGAGGGCGAGGTATTGCGACCGGCTCCCACGGCGCGGCCATAACTAATTCCCGCACTCGTACTCTTGCCGCGAAGGTTGCGGAAGTCGTTCTCGAAATGGACCTGAGGTGAAAAACTGATCCCAATGGTAAAAAGGAAGCCGGCAATGGCTACCGCCTTGAGGAATCGCGGTTTAAGCCAGGGAAGATCCGGAAGCAACTCACCGCCTTGCACACCGCCAGGGCCGGGCAGCAACCATCCAACCACCTTCAGTAGGATAGTTGATTTGGTTTTGCTTTGAATCCATTCGGAAAGGTGAGTGAAGAGGAAGAACAGGGGTGGGATGACCAACCAAGTGGTGATAAGGGCAAAGGTGATACCGATACTGACCACCACGCCGAATTCTTTGAAGCCTTTGAAATGGCCGATTTGCAAACTGAGCATGGCAAAAATATTAGTGGCCGCTCCCGCGAGCAAGGACCGGCCGGTGCTGTACACGGCTTCAATCATGGCTTGCAGCGGGTTTAAGCCTTTTCGGCTTTCTTCCGCCCAACGGGAATAAAGGTGTACCGTATATTCGATGCCAAGACCCAGGATGAGTGCAAGTATAAAAGCAGTAAGTAAGGTGAGGCGATGGTAGATAAGATACGTTGCGCCCGTAGTCCAAGCCATGGCGATCAACAAGGGCACATTGATGAGCAATAAATTGACAACCTTGCGGACAAAAAACCAGAGCAGCACGAGCATCAGTGCAAAGGAGATTACGCCCGCTCTGACTAAATCCGAATTGACTTGGTTGATTTCGCTGAAGTTGCGGTAGGCACCGGCCACCTTGGCAATCAGCTGCGAACCATAGGAGTCCGGTTGCATGGAAGCGATCAGGGATGTGCCCCGCTCATATATCCCCTTGGCGAAAATAGCATCGGTCGAGGGTTGATTTAACTGGGCCAAAACCACGCCGACCCAAACCTTTTTTTCTTCATGCCAACCCATGAGCCGGCTTTTAAGGCTGTCAGGACGGGTAGGTGCGACGTCATCCGGGCCTTTGGCAGTCCCCGAACCCACCAGCACGGACGCCCCAATCGCCGCGGCCCCTCCCACTGGAGAGGTGGCCGAATCATTTTTACCCTTGGTGATCTTGGCAAGTAAGGCATCCACCAAATCTTTAGGCAAGCCTTGGCGACGTAAGGCCTCTACATCGGGCCAGCCCTTAAGCGTCGGCTTCTCGACTTCGTCGTCCAAAGTTTCAATGAGCGGATTGGCTTTGGCAAAATCATTGCCGATCATTCCCGAGATGCGGTCCCGCAAGTCTTCCAACTGATCGGTAGGCATATACAGCAGTGCATGTTTTTCAAAGAAGGTTCTATCCTGATCATACTGCGTCCAAACCACTTCCTTCCATTTGGAAAGTGAATCGGAAATATCCTTCTGGAATCGCCCCACCGCCTCCGGCGACGATGCTTCAAAAGCGACAGTGAACAAGTCTGTGCTTCCCATCCGTTTTTCGGCTTCATGGAGCGCAACCACGGAAGCGGTCCCTTTAGGTAGGAGCACGCGTAAATCGGTGTCTATACGCAGCTTGGCTGAAAAGAGAGTTGCCAGCCATGTGACAAACGCCAGGACCAGAATGGGTAGCCAAGGGCGGCCATGGGCTAATGTGACATAGGCTCGCACCGTGCGATACCAGATTCCGGAACGTTGGACTGAATTCACCTGGAGCCTTTCGAGGTTGCGGCTAACCACGAGCCGAAATTACGGATTTGCGGTGACGACGTGTCGGTCTAGGTGCATTGTACCTTAAACTGCATTGGAGATCCAATATAGCAAGCCTAAGCTAAACGTGGAAATCCAATGGAAAAGCAAAGCTTTTTTTATCATTACCTTGGAAATTGAGGTCCTGACCATGGGCATTGAGATTTTGAATCGACCTGGATCGGAAGGAGGACTTTGACGCATGGACGGCATTCGCGGGTACTTGATCCAATCTGATAAAACGTGTACCAGGGTGGAGGCATTATCCGTTTTGGAGATGGCCACTTCACCGGATACTAAGCTCCTATGGCTCGATATTGAAGGGGACCTGACCGCAGAAGCGGAATCCGAATTAACTCGGTTGCTGGGTTGGCATCCCATTGTCCTGGAAAATTTTCATTTGGCCAGCTCACGCCCTAAGTTGATCAATTTCGACCGTTACAGCCAGGTAACCTTTCATGCTTTAAATCTTGGCGGCCCAAGGGATGAAAGCCGGACCATAGAAATCGACTTCGTACTCGCAAAAACATATCTGGTGACTTACCATAAACATCCCGTACTGAGCATCGAATCCACACTGCAAGATCTGGAAGCCGGGTTGCTGCGTGTCGCACCGGATGAATTGCTATACCATATTGTTTCCAGACTCATCGACAAGTACGTACCCTCTCTAGAAAGCAAGAAGGATCTAATAACGGTTTTGGAAGAGGAAGCACTTTATTCACCTGGATCCGACCTCCTGGAACGCATCGTCTTTTTAAGGGATGAGATCATCGAACTGGGACTTGCGCTCAATCCCCAGCAGATGATCCTTACCCAGATGGCCACGGGCGTTTGCCGACATATTCGGCCTTTCATTCGGCCCTATTTCCGGGATGCGGAAAACCGAATGCGAAATCTTATCGACGAACAAAACAGTTACAAGGAAATCCTCGCAAATACCTTGGAGCTCTACCGTTCCGCCATGTCTTCTAGGACCAATGACACCATGAAGGTATTGACAGCGATGTCCGCCATGTTTCTGCCACTCACGTTTTTAACTGGATTATTCGGCATGAATGTCAGCCTGCCCTTAACGTCCCATCACCATGCTTTTCTCGCCATCATTACCCTATGCCTGATGAGTTTTGTGGCCATGATCGCCTACTTCAAAATCAAATCCTGGTTTTAAAGGGAAGATTTTTTTCCAGGCAGTCGCAAAGCTGCGCGTACACTGTTCTATAGCTCTGAGCGTCAGACGCAGATTTAAGAATCCGTTCGGCCAAGTTTCCCTCCGAAAAAATGAGATTCAGCGCAGGGGCAAAGACCTCATCCGCAGCCTTTAAATACAGGGGTCGAGCGGCATGTGCAAAGGCTTTATCGGTCAAAACGCGGAGCACGTCCCGGACGGTAGCACCGGTGTTGGCCTCTTCCAATCCGAATGCGCCGCTTGGAAAATCTTCCGGCACTTTAGCGGCCATGCCGTAACGGGCGCTATCCAAGAACAGGGATTTGAGAAGGCCTGCAGGCACTTTGCGGTGGATGGCCAAAAAATCGGATTCGCTATCGAGCATTAGAGTCAATACGGAAACGACCCAGTGGCAAAGGGCCACGTCAGCGAGAGGCCGCTCCTGCGTGTCCAAACATCGGATCTCAATGGCACTTCTATCAAATCGTGCTATTGCCGCGCGGGAATTGAGCCATTCATGGGCCAGAATTCCGTCTGGGTCCAAGGGACGTATGGCCTTATACATGGGCGCTAAAATAACCTCGCGATATTCTTCTTCACTGCCAATCGGTTCCGGAATGATGTCTCCAATAATGGCCGGCAGTCTGCGCTGATTGCCGATATAATGGAAAAGCCGTCCATCCAACCAGCCGTTATGTGCTCCTGCGAATACAGGGCTGGCCGCTGCCAGTGCCGGTAGCAAAGGCAGCAAAAGACTGATGGCATTGTGCAATCTGGAAAACTCCCGGTCGTTGGCGAAAGGAAGATTAAGATGCACGCTTTGAATATTGAACCATCCATGCCCCCGGCAACCGAAAATCCGATTGTAACTCTGATAGATGGGACTGTCCGCATGGGGCCAAAGCGCGGACTCTTTGGCCGGATCCATAAAGGGATGCATACCTGTAGGCATGAGCCGAGCATTCCACCCAGCCAATACCTGATTGACCTTTTTTATTGCAGCTGAAAAGTCACGGGCTTGTGCAGCCAAGTCCACGGCCGGTTCCCGGCACTTGAGTTCCAATACATGAGCGGCCAATTCATTGTCGGCTTCCACATTGCCGAACACAGCCTGTAAATTTGAGTTTCCTTCCAAGGCCGACATGAGGCGATCAACGGAAGCGTCAACCGCCATCGTGTTACCATGCACGACGGCATATTCTATTTCGATTCCAAATACTGAGAAAAGCGGGTAAGCCAAACTAAGGTTCCGGATTTAGGCGAAGACTATCCGCCCACCTGCATCTTTAAAATTTTCATGGCGA
>JAYSRH010000467.1:0-2742 GCA_043721115.1 Fibrobacteria bacterium
GTATGAGCAACGGGGCACTCCCAAGGCCAACCGAATGTTGCTGATGATAGCGTACCTCGGCTTTTTAGGGATGGGTGTACATCCCTTCTCCTTCGTCACGATGCCGGCTGTGGGGCTTTTCATTATCATTTCCGACCCAAACCACCGGAAAAACTGGCTGGGCTTTGTGTTGCTAGCAGCTACTTTTTTTGTCTTGGGTGCCGTGGTCACCGGTGGCATGGGTCAGGGGCTCATTTGGGCGTACATCGCCACTTTACTGATTGGCGTTGTCGCTACAGCCGCTGTTCCCGATATGGAATTCGATTTGCCATTGGCAGTCACAGGTCTGGGCCTGTTCTCCATAGTCTACGATATCGGTGATTTCATCTTTTTTGCAGCCGCAACTCTGGTCATCAGCTTAATTGCCAAATTGATGTCCAAAACACCAGTTTTGAAAAATCGTTGGTCCATGTCCATGTGGCTTTGCATCGTCGCGTTGTTAGGATTTTCGAGCTATTCCTATGTACCTATCCGCTCCAAAGTGAGCCCGAATATTGATGAGAACGAGCCCCGAACTTGGGGAGTCTTCAAGGAATACTTGGAGAGAAAGCAATATGGTTCGGAATCCATGATCACGCGCGCTTTTCACCGTCGCGGACAAATTCAGAACCAGTTTCTGGTTCATCCCCACATGGGTTTCGGAGGGTATATGCTCGCCCAATATTTCCCATGGAAGGTAGGCGAGACCCGTTCAGATGAGAATGAACCTCTCATGCGAAACTTCCCCCTGAAGCACAAGTTCAATACGCTTACGACAAATTTGGGGGATAAGCCGCGTCTTCAATTCCTGCTGTTCCTGCTGTTGCAGCTGCCCTTTGCCTATGGAGGGTATCTGGCCTACAAGCGTAATCCCCATATGGGTATTTACCTGATGCTGCTCTTTGGTGTGGGCAGTTATGCGATGGTGTTCTATATGAACTTTGCGGATGGTTCGCAAATGGAAATGCGGGACTATCAATACTGGAAAGAAGCCAAATTCAATCCTCAGCAGAGGCCGGAAAACGTGCATATCGAAGTGCGTGAGCGCGATTATTTCTTCACTCCAGGCTTTATGTTCATGGGTATCCTTTTCGGATTGTCTTCGGCCTTTTTGCTGAACAAGTTGGGACAAGGGGGGAAAAACAAAATGTTGCCAAGAGGGGTGGGTGTGGCGCTGGCCTCACTGGCCTTGGCGGTCCCGGCGTTTTCTAATTGGAAAGAACATGATCGCACGGGTGATTATATTCCCTGGGATTATGCATACAACTTGCTAATGAGTTGTAGGCAAAACGCAATCTTATTTACTAATGGAGACAATGACACCTTTCCTCTTTGGTTTATCCAAGAAGTAGAAGGTGTCCGCAAAGACGTGAGGGTGGTAAACCTTTCATTGGTCAATACCAATTGGTACATACGCCAACTTAAGACGCATGAGCCTAAATTGGTGATCGGATTCAGCGATGCCGAAATCGATGCTTTGGAACCGCAACCCTGGCAGTTCAAAACAACCGTCGGCTTTAAGATTCCTAATTCAGCCATTACCGTGGAATTAGAACCCCGCTCTTATCTTAAGGTGCAAGACATCATGGTTTTGCATATCGCCCAGAACAATTATCCTGCTCATCCCATCCAATTCGCCGTAACGGTTTCCGACGATAATATGATGGGGCTGGAAAAGTATTTGATCATGGAAGGCATGGTTTACACGTTGGTGGAAGAGAAAAAGAACAAGGAAATCGATGCAGCCGTTACCGCCAAAATGGTGGACTCGGTTTATCGATATCGCGGCTTAGGCGATCCCACGCTCTATGTGGATCTTAATACGGAAGGACTGCTCACCAATTATTCCGCCACCAATTTCCACCTGGTCATGTGGGCGCAGGAAAAAATCGCAGCGCTTGATAAACAAACGGAATCGCTGCGGAAGCTGTCGGGCCCGGCGCTTACGGATTCCGTCCGTAATTTGATTTCTGAAAATGAAAAGGAACGGGCTGAAAAAATCGCATTCGCCGAAAGATATTTGAAGCTGAATGCCCACATTCTGCCACGTGAATGGCGCAATAATTATTACGGAGCACAATTCTATTCCGGCATCAAAGACTATGTGCAGGCTGAGGCGTATTATAAAAAGGGCATTGCGGATGCGCCCAGCCCCAAACTGTTCGGCACCAATTTGGCCCAACTTTACATGGAACAAAGCAAGTTCCCCCAAGCGGAATCTTTGCTGACCGATTTGAAGAACTCTTCGCCCGGTGACTTCGAAATCTGGTACAGTCTGAGCGACTTGTACCAAAAACGCGGAGAACTGGGCAAAGCGCACGATGTGCTGTCGGAGTGGTTGCGGGGCAATCCAAGCCACCAATATTCTGCGATGGTCAGTCAACAGATCCAGTATATTGAGGGGCAGCTTCACAATCAAATGGCGCCACCCTCTGCCGGGGGCGTTCCTAGCTTAGCTCCGACTCAAGAAGCCGGACCGGCATTAAAATCCGCCACGCCAAAAGTCAAGGACACGGCACTCAAGGGAACTTCGGCACCTAAAACGACTGCTCCAGCCGGCAAATCCTAACGGCCGGGTCGAAGGCCGATTGGAAAATCCGGTTCGTCCTCGCGTCTTGTTGGTGAACTGGCGCGATATCCGCAATCCGGAAGCCGGAGGTGCTGAGGTCCATCTGCATGAGGTGGCCGTGCGGCTGGTCCGGGACGGTTTTACTTGTATCCAGC
>JAYSRH010000468.1:0-2739 GCA_043721115.1 Fibrobacteria bacterium
CACGGCTACCGCTGCCGCCGCGCCACAGGAGATGCCCGATAGAATCCCTTCCTCCAAGGTCAGCCTTTTTGCGAATTGAATGGCTTCAGCACTATCCACCTGTTCAACGCGATCCACCATGGATAAATCCAAATTATCAGGAACAAAGCCAGCGCCAATACCCTGGATTTTATGAGGCCCCGGTTTTATTTCTTCCCCGGCAAGTTTTTGGGAAATCACGGGGCTTTCTTTGGGTTCAACGGCGATGGACTCGATGGCCCTTCCCTTGTTTTTTTTGATGAAGCGCGATATTCCCGATAGCGTTCCACCCGTGCCGACTCCCGAGACCAGTACATCGATTTTGCCTTCGGTATCGTTCCAAATTTCCGGACCTGTGGTGGCTTCATGGATGGCCGGATTTGCTGGATTTTTAAATTGCTGAGGCATGTAATACTCGTGCGGAGCAGCGGCAGCCATCTCTTCAGCTCGTTTTATTGCGCCCTTCATGCCCTCTGCGCCCGGAGTCAGTACCAGAGTCGCGCCAAAAGCCGCAAGCACCCGGCGTCTTTCCAGGCTCATGGTTTCAGGCATGGTTAACGTCAACGCATATCCGCGGGCCGCGGCCACAAAAGCCAACGCTATTCCTGTATTGCCGCTGGTGGGTTCAATGATTTTTGTTCCAGGTTTGATCAGCCCACGTTTTTCTGCATCATTGATCATGGCTACACCAATACGGCACTTTACGGAATAGGCTGGATTGCGTCCTTCAATTTTGGCCAGCACAATCGCCTGACTGTTTCCTACAATGCGATTGAGTTTGATAAGCGGCGTATGCCCAATGGACTCGGAGTTGTCTTTGAAAATGTTTGTCATGGTGCGTCCTTATGAAAATTTTTACGCGTGGTATCCTGTTAGGAATGTGCTTTTTTCCCCGATTTCTGGCAACACTTCAATATTCAAATGCGTCCGTCCACAAGCAAAACTCCGTTGCATATCGATGGCTGAGGAAGTAGGATAAGCAGCCGGTGGCGATGGAAGTTTAAAAAAGCCCTATGCAACATTGCAAAAAGCCGCGGATGTAACGCAGATAGGCGATACGGTCTACGTTATGAACGGCACGTATTCCAATGGCGGAACGGATAATGTGGTTCTCCTTTCACATTCCGGAACTGCGTCAAAATGGATTGTATTCATTGCCTACTTAAATCACAAACCCCGCTTGTCGTTTACAGGCTGGGGCGGATTCAGGAGCCAAAGTGCGGCTTACATTGAAATCAATGGCTTCGAAATTGTCGGCAATCGAGACAACCTTACCTTAGATTTCGCCAAGTCTCATGGAGGGACGGCGGAGACGGGTGGATCGGGCATCGAGTTCGATGGGCGTGGACAACAAAATCATCCACATCACATCCGCATCCTCAACAATTCCATTTTCAAATGTCCGGGAGCAGGCATCAGCATGATCCAAAGCGACTATATCACCGTGGATAACAATAAAATCTGGGGCAACGCCTGGTACTCGCAATGGGCGCATAGCGGCTGCACGATATACCAAAGCTGGGGAATCGATACAATTACCAGCACCAAAATTTTTATCACACGCAATTTAGTTTATGATAATCGGTCCCTAGTCAATTGGGTTGTCATCAGTGCATTATCAGACGGCAACGGAATTATTTTCGACGATTCCAAACACACCCAGAATGGCTCCACCCACGGCGTGTATGCGGGCAGAACCCTTATCGCGAATAATATTTCCTTCAATAACGGAGGCGCAGGCATCCATTCCTTTTCAAGCGCGCATGTGGATATCGTGAATAACACCGGCTATTACAATGGACAGGTGGTCAATTATGCCAACATTTATGCAGTGGACAGCAAGGACGTACGGGTTTTGAATAATGTGATGGTTTCCGCGCCCGGAAAACCTCTGACATGGAATAGCGGTGACACAAATGTAACCTACGATTACAACGTATATTACGGAGATCAGCAACCTATCGTCATGGGCCCGCATGACATTAAGGGAAATCCCCTTTTTGTTAATGCCTCCATCGATCCATTGGTGGCGAACTTCCACATCTCTCAAGGAAGCCCCGCCATTGATAAGGGGACGTCTGCGCTGACTCTTGTTTCCGATTATGAAGGCAGGCCCAGGCCGCAAAACGGCCTTATGGATATCGGCGCTTATGAATATGCTGCAGCTTCTATAGTGCGCATGCCACATGCTAAATCTGGTTCAACTAGGCGCGAAGAAGCGGGAGCGAAGAGTGCATTCCGATTCAGTCAAGGGGAATCGCAGGTGCTTTTTTTGGAAGACGGGCAGACCTACACTTTGAGTGGACAAAACCGTCCAAGATGAAGGACCGCACATTTTGACACATCCGAGCAATCAATAAGCGAACGACAACTATTTATACACTGTAAAGGCGAAAGCAGTTAGCGTTCCAGTTCCAGATAAATTGACAAAATCCACGAGCAAGTTGTTACCAACACTATTCGTGGAAGGAATAAGGAATGCGCCTGCTGCGGTAACATTAGTAGTATAGCTGAGGTAGTAATAGGACTCTCCCGCAATAGAAATTGTATATCGTGTACCACTTACCGAAACGGTCCAATTTGAACTGCCGGAATATTTTGCACCTGCAGATGTAACTACGCCATAGGCAAGAGGTGCCCCTGCGGAACCTGTTGCGCCAGTAGCACCAGTTGGACCGGCCGGTCCAGTTGCACCAGTTGGACCGGCCGGTCCAGTTGCAC
>JAYSRH010000469.1:0-20404 GCA_043721115.1 Fibrobacteria bacterium
AGCGCATATATGCTGCCCAACGAGATGCCGTTGATGAGTTGCTGAAAAAAAACCGACATGATTGAGTTGAGCCGGTTAAGGGGCTACAGTTTCCTTGAAGACGTTGCGGCCTTTGCCGTTTGCATCCACTTGAACTTCTAGGACAACAGCGGGTTTGACGGCATTCCGATTCTCGTCCAAGGTAGTGATACCTGTGACGCCTACGAAACCACTAGTCTTAGCCAATGCTGCGCGGACGCTATCTGGTTGTGAACTGTTGGCGCGCTTCATGGCATCGGCCAAAACCAGCATGGCATCATAGCCGAGAGCAGCCATGGCATCTGGAATGCTGTCGCCAGTATGGGCATAGCGGGCTTTGTAGTCGGAAACAAATTTCTGCAAAGGGGGGCTGGGATCATCTATGGAATAGTGGTTGGAATAATAGCAGCCGTTCAATGCGTCGCCGCCGATTTCCCAAAGCTTGGAGGAATCCCAGCCGTCACCGCCCATGAGGGTAACGGTGATACCGAGTTTACGAGCCTGTCTGGCGATAAGTCCCACTTCAGTATAATATCCGGGTACAAAAATGCCATCTGGATTCTTGGCTTTAAGCGAAGTCAACTGGGCCGTAAAATCCTTGTCGCCCTGGCTATAACTTTCATCGGCAGCGATGGTGCCGCCGAGTGCGGTAAATCCGGTGGTGAAGAAATTGGCCAACCCCACCGAGTAATCGCTTTTGATATCGCGAAGGATAGCGACATTTTTGAGCTTCAAGGTATTGGCAGCAAACTTTGCCATGACTTGGCCTTGGAAGGGATCAATATAGCAAACCCTAAATATATAGTCGCCGATGGTGGTGACTTTGGGATTGGTAGAACCAGGGGAAACCATGGGAATGCGGCTGGCTTGACAGACGGGTCCGCCCGCCAAACTATTGGAGGAAGCCACTTCGCCCAATACTGCGACGACGCGGTCCTTATTGATCAGCTTAGTCACGGCCGTTTGGGCTTCTTCTGGCTTGCCTTGATCGTCCTCGACAACCAGGCGGATCTGTTTGCCGAGCACGCCTCCGCTCTGATTCAACATGTCTACAGCCATTTGAATGCCACGGCCAGAGCTAATGCCGAAAGTGGCGGTGGCTCCGGTCATGGATCCGTACTCACCGATTACGATTTCTTGAACATCGGCTTTTTTGTTACATGCCAGAAGTCCGGTGAGAAGTATGGCTGCTAACCCCAAAGATTGGGCTGCTCTGACTTTAGTGATTCCCGATTTCGACATGTCGCGACCCCATTCCCGATTTATAAGTGGTGCAAAGATAAGATTTATTACTTTAATTGCGAACAACTTGGAGCTGAAAATGTTTGGTGGGAAATTAGATAAAATCCGGTGGATGTCACTAGGTGTCAGCCTTTTCCTGTTGGGAGGTTGTGGTTACAATACCTTACAATCCCAAGATGAGGATGTAAAAGCATCTTGGTCCGAGGTAGTCAACCAATATCAACGCAGAGCGGACCTGGTTCCGAACCTGGTCAATACGGTCAAGGGATATGCGTCCCATGAAAAAGATGTATTGACCCAAGTGACCGAAGCCCGAGCCCGGGTTGGTTCCATTCAGGCCACTCCTGCCCTAGTAAACGATCAAGAGGCCATGGACAAGTTTATACAGGCTCAGAAAAGTATGACGGGTGCGCTTAGCCGCCTGATGGTCGTGGCGGAAAACTATCCGAATATAAAAGCGGATGCTTCTTTTAGGGATTTGCAGGCGCAACTGGAAGGCACCGAAAATAGAATTACCGTGTCCCGTAACCGGTATATCGAGTCCATCCGAAATTTCAATATCACCGTTCGTTCCTTTCCATCCAATCTAACGGCCAAATTCAGTGGGTTCAAAGTCAAAGCCAATTTTGCCGTTGAAGATGAAAAAGCCATATCTACGGCACCTACGGTGGATTTCAACGCGCCAGCTAAGCCTTAAAACTGGCCAGGCTGGAATTCGATTGACCGGCATCCGATTTTCTAAAACCGCCACTATGGGCCGTGTTATCAACCGGACCAGATTCGTTTGTGCGTCGCGGCTATGCATGTTCAGTTTTCTGTTGGCCCTCTCCCTTTTCCTTTGCGGCACAAGTTTAGCCCTGGTTCCGGTGCCTGAGCTTTCCGGGCGCGCCATGGACTTAACGGGAACCCTTTCTGCCGGTGATTTGCAAAGCCTGAACGTCGAACTTTCCGCTTTTGAAGATCAGAAAGGCAGTCAAGTGGTACTGCTTATCGTTCCGACTACAGCACCGGAAGCCATTGAACAATACTCCATTCGCGTAGTGGACAAGTGGAAAGTGGGACGCAAAAAAGAAGATGATGGCGTGCTTCTTTTGGTGGCCAAGGAGGATCGCGCCATGCGTATAGAGGTTGGGTACGGGTTGGAGGGCGCACTAACGGACCTCGTCAGTAAAAGAATCATCTCCGAAATCATCACGCCCCATTTTCAATCCGGGGATTTTTCTGGTGGCATTAGTGCGGGTCTGGCAGCCATTTTGAAAGTGGTGCAAGGTGAAAACTTGCCGCCTCCGGATCCTGCCCACAGTCATAAACAAAATGCTGGACGGGGCCGGGGTATGAGCGGCGGGATGCTGATGGCCGGTTTGCTCGTAATTATGGGCTTGCGATCTATTTTTGGGCGCATGTTTGGCGGTATTTTAGCCGGTGGCTTAATCGGAACCGCCGCGACTTTTATGCTAGGGTCGCTGGTTTTTGGAGCGGTGTTAGGTGTCGTGGCCTTGATTTTCGTCCTGCTGAGTGGCGGCGGGGGAGGCATGGGTGGCGGTTTAGGCCGAGGCGGTATGGGCGGCTGGGGTGGTGGCGGTGGCGGATTTGGAGGCGGAGGCGGAGGTGGCTTTGGCGGGGGCTTTTCCGGCGGTGGTGGCGGATTCGGTGGCGGCGGCGCCTCAGGAAAGTGGTAGGTTGCCTATGAATTGGAAACGCATATTCCGCCATTTGTCCATAGGGAGCTACCACGTTCGGAAACTTTTTCCAACTGAATCCATGGATCGGATTACCACGGCAGTTGCCCAAGCCGAGACGGGTCATCACGGAGAAATTCGTTTTGTTGTTGAAGGCGCCTTAGATTTTCCCTTGCTGGTAAAGGGGGTAACGGGGCGGGAACGGGCAGTTACCGTATTCAGTCAGCTGAGGGTTTGGGATACAGAAGGCAATAACGGCGTGCTTATCTATCTCTTAGTAGCCGATAGGGATGTGGAAATTTTGGCTGACCGTGGCATTCACGCTAAGGTTGGAGCGGAAGGCTGGGAAGCCATTTGCAAAGAGATGGAAGGTGAATTTCGTTCAGGTCGCTTTGAAGCCGGAGCCATTCGGGGCATCCAGGCAGTGGGTGAGTATTTGCGAACCCATTTTCCGCAATCGGGTGCTGATGAAAACGAACTTTCCGATAGGCCGACCATTCTGTAAGGCTTTTCCTGCATCCCTACACTCACAATAAAAAGGCCGCTCCCTTTCAGGAACGGCCCCAGTCCACTGACCAGCGCGTGTCAGATATTGCCGCCGGAAAGCAGGTTGCCGCTCTTTGAGTATTCGACTTTGGCCGTGCCGCCATCGGGTCCAGTGAATTCAGCTGAGAAGCCAGTTGGGGAGAAGGAACCATTTAAGCTGGCGGTTTTGCCATTAGCATAGGTGGCCTTGCCGTCAAAAGTTCCGGCTGTCGGTTCCTGTCCATACAGTATGGGGTGGGCGGAAATGAAGTTGAATTCCGCCGTGCGTTCAAATCCAAACTTCTTTTCCGACGTAACATGAATGGCGTAACAGGAATTATCGAGTTCGCTATTGAGATCCTGGCCCGGATTCATAACGATTTCAACCACAGCATGCTTGAGGGTGTCACTGGTATTAGCAACTGTAGTTTCCAATCGCACGGTCATTGTATCGCCTTTGACGAATTCCGTTCCACCGGCGCGGTTCTTGATGGTGATGGAATTTATGCGGCCGGAAATCATTTCTTCTTCATAGGCAAACGTGACAGGTTCATTGCCACCTATGGCTTTGGGGAACACGCGCACGCGGGCTTCAAAGGTAGCCTTCTTTACCAAGGGATGATCTTTGGGGTACATTTCAGAATACTTGGCCAGCACAACGCAAGTTTTGGAATTGTCCGTGACTATGCCTGCGCTATCACCATCGCCATCCAAAAAGGCCCCTTGACTGACAACTATGCCGCCCTTGGTTTTGGTCCAAATGGCTTCAAGCACAGTATTGTCGGCTTCCAGGTCAAAATTTGCATCGGGCCCCGCGCCCACAAGGAGCGTTGTTTTCTCAAGGATTCCAGCATCTAAAACGGTCAAATTGATTCGGGCGCGATTGTCTTTACCAGGCGCTGGAGTGACGATTCCGTCACCGTCGCCATCCCTAAACTCGCTGGTTTCCACTTTTCCACCTATGTATGTCGATATGCGTTTCCAGGAAATGGCATGTTCATTATTGGGAGTGCTGTCTTTGGCATTCGCGTCCCATTTGATAACTGCCGTGTCTTTAGTGACGGCAAACACGGAATGCGATTCCGAATAAAAAATCAGGATGCCACCTTTGGAAGCCGCCGTGTCGGTGTAAATTGCGCCGGAGGTATCGGATCCGTTACTGATACTGGAAAGTTTGGGGAGTGATGCTTCTTTCTTGAGGCCGCCCAACTTAGTAGACACATCGCTTAACGGCTGAAGGGTAACAGGTGCGGTCATGGTATTGCTCCATCCCTTGCTTTGATCAAAACTTTCGGCCATGGTTGCGCCGGCCACTCTAGCATCGACTTTCGCATTTGCAAAGGGGTCCAAGGCTTGCTCGTCGGATGAGTTGACGCAGGCCCCAAGAAAAAGGGCGGCGCTTGTCAGCGCGATGCCAGCAAAATAGGTAGAGGATGAGTGCTTCATAAGAAGTCCTTTCATACGGGTTTGGGAGAGTTGGTCTGACATGTTTCCAATATACCACGATTTGAGAGGGTGTGTAAAGTAAAAATAGAATAGAGATTACAAAAAATCGTCTATAAATGCCTTAATAATACTAAATAAAGCATTTAATCGAAATATAAGAGAGCTTTAATTAATTAATTACGATTACATTATTGAAATGTTATAGTTGGAATTGGCGATATAAGCACTCGCTCTAGCTGAAGGGAGGCCGCTCCAAAACGGATGGCAGCGGCGGGTTATGAAGGCAATTTGGGCTGTAAGTGCGTGGAAAATTGGTGGATCAAGTGACGATTCGTTGAATTTCCAGTACCGGTGGATCCGACAGAAAGACCATCCTCAGATTTTTTCCATCTGGGACATGGCGTTGCAACAGACCAAGGATATTCGATTTGTAATGCCCTTTGATATCATCGGAGAAATTTCCAACATCCACGGATTCCAATATTTCCACGTGCATGGAGTTGGATTTGGTCTTGGCTTTGGAGGCAGGCGCCTCATCGTAGCCAGCTGCTTTGAATCCGCCCGGGTCTACCAATTGGCCCTTTTTTCGCAATTGTGCTTTAATGTTGTAAAACTGGATGGTGGTGAGTTGTGGAATTTTTAATGCAGCGGTAAGGTCGGTAAATTTGATTTTGGGATGGTTCAGAATATATTTTCGAACGGTTTTGAGCATTTCCAGCTTTTCTATATTCGGCATTTAATCATTCCTTCTTTATTTTAGGGCAGCGATATGTTCAGAGTGAGAACTAATATACTCTAAGGTGAAGTTACAAAATGACTTTCCCGCCCGGAATCCAGGTATCGCATTTGAATCAAATGAATGCCAGTAGATGTTCCTTGCCAATTCCAAACATATTCTCCTGTAACGGTAGGCGCAACCACCTTCGATTCCACAAGCACTCCCGTCAAGGAGCGAAGCTGTAGTAAGACTTTTTCCCCACCCACTGCATAATAATGAAAGCCGCCGTTAGAAATAGAAGGGGTGCCGCTGGATTTTTGCGGATAGTTGATGCCCCTTAGGGGTACCGTGCGAGTGTACACCAGAGTGGAGATGGATTGCGCGGGCAGTAATGTACTGTAGGCTTGACCTGCTGCAATGATTTTTGTTTCGATAAGTACAACATTTGAATCTGCAGCTTTGGTAGTTTGAAAACGTTGCATGGATCCGTAGGGTGTGTATCCGGGCAGAGTAACGGAAAGTGGTGCGGCAGAGATTCCATTATTATAGACAACCACGATAACTTGATCCTTTAAGGGATCATAAAAAGCTAAGGGATGTACGCTCGCTTCGCCGTCGGTTGTAGATTTAATTCGGAAGCTACCGGGACTTACAAACCGCGTATAGTGCGAGAGGGCGTGAAAGCGTTTGGGAAAGAAAAAGGTTTGATCGGATTTTAGGATGGCCAATCCATTAAAGGAATTGTGCATGCCTGCAATTCCGAGCGCGGAGTTTCCGCAGCCTTTGTTGGGGTTGTGTGTCCACCAGAACAGCCATGCGCTCGCATTGGATCTGGAAAAGTCCTTGTAAAGATAATTCACCATCTCCAAGCCATCGCGCATATTAAAGTCCGCCTCGGTCATGATTCTCGTCGGGTCTTGTGCTACGAGCGGTAAATAACAGGGATCCGTACAGCTCGGCAAACAATCCACGCGTGAATATTCCGTTTGCCAAATCTTTTTGTTATTGGCTTTAGCCAGGGCCGCCATTTCCATTCGCACTGGATCCAAATCGACGTCTCGCTCCGCACCCCAGTAATCATGGGTTCCAATTACGTCCATGGCTTGAATCCCTTGAGGTGTTTCAAACTGATTCTTGGTGAATTCCCGCGACCCTTCCCAACCCATGCATTCGGGCCCCAGTAGTTTAACGCGCGTCATTTTGTTGTCGGTCAAAAGTTTTTTCAGTACAACCGAAAAATCCCGCAGTTCGGATTTGGTACGATAATAGTGAACGGTATATTTATTGTATTCCACGGTGAAGGCGGCAAGCTTGGGTCCGTTATCAGGCTCATTTTGAATTCCAATCCAGCCGATATCCACGCCTGCGGCTGCCATGTCCGTAATAAAAGTCGCGACATAGGCTGCAAATTCACTAAACCGATTGGGCAATAATTTTTGTGAAGCATCCAAAAATTGAGATGGCACGTCCCAGACTGTGGCATAAAACTGGGTTACGCCCTTGGCTTTGGCCCATAGGCAAATGTCGATTTGGTTCTGAAAATCCGATTCGGTTTTAGCAACCACTCGCATTCGGATGATGGACATGTTCGCTCCTTGCGGAGTAAAAAACATGCCAAGCGTTTTTTCTCGTTCAACCTGTGGTAATTTCAAAATTTCGGATCCGCTCCAAGTAATCGAAACGCCAAAACCATCCACGGTTTGAAGGGTATCCTTAGAAACCGAAACGGTATAGGAAAAAGCGGAGAGCGTCATTGTTAGAATGAAAGTTAACGCAACCATTATGGCAAAACCTGCTTTTTAACCAAATGCTGTTTTCCAGCGCTTAAGTTGAAAACAAACAGTCCTGGGTTGCATGGCTTGCCCAATTCCGACTTTTTGTCCCATTGAATCATGCCGTGATTTTCCGTTAGCAGGATGTGGCGGATTCTTTGGCCCTGGGAAGAGTAAATGGAAAGGTAGGCCTTGGGCAATCCAGGCTTGATGGTATAAACTATGCGTACTTGATTGGGTTGAATCCCGAGATGCATGTCCAGGTCACCCTTGAGAGTGGTTGCAGTCATGGGTAAAAGGCGGGTAGTTGTGACATTGGTAAAAGTCACTCGGGTATCGGTGGCTAAATTGATGGGATTGGTTTCGCCTGCTACGCGAATAGGTGGGGGCGGCAATCCTTTGGTGCTGCGGATGACTGCCGATTTCAGAACACCTGCGTCCCATTCGATACTGACTTCAAAGCCACCACGAGCCATAAGTCCGGTAACCTTGCCCTTGGGCCATGCGGAAGGTAAGGCGGGCAGGAGGTGAATGACATCAACCTGAGATTGCACCAGCATTTCGGCCACAGCGGCAACCGCACCAAGATTGGCGTCGATTTGAAAGGGCGGATAAATATTCCAAAGGTTAGAAGAAATACTGGTTTGCAGGATTTTTTTAATGAGTGAATAAGCACGATTGCCGTCAAAAAGCCTTGCCCATATTGCCGAACGCCAGGCTTGAGCCCATGCGGCTCCTTCCGCCCCATCACCTCGGGCATTCATGGATATTTTCGATGCAGCCATATAGTTTAGATTGGTATATGGGTTTATTTGTCTACCGGGGTAGAGGGCTATCATATGGGTGAGGTGTCGATGGGTATCGGTTTTGCCATCCAGATCTGCTTTCCATTCTTGTAATTGTCCCCAGCTTCCAATTCGAAGCCCTGGATCCAATTTGTTTTTGGTGTCTACTAAAGTTTGCCGGAAAGTGGAATCCAGGCCGAGAATTTTACTGGCCTCGATAGTATTGGTTAAAAGGTCCCAGGCGATTTCCTGATCGCCGGAACAGCCGACCGTGAATTCCCCATGTTCGGGGGAAAAGGATGGGGAAGAAACCAGACGATTGTTGTCATTTTTATCTGGAATAAGATAGGTGGTGAGAAATAAGGCGGTTTCTTTTAGAATTGGATAAGCGAGATTCCGGAGATAGGTGGTGTCTCGTGTGAAGGCGAAATGATCCCATATATTTTGACACATCCAAGCGTGACCGAGCGGAAAATAAAAGGAGGTAGGCCAATCATGAAATCCTGTGAATCCAAAAATGTTCACCTCATTGCCCATGGTCCAGCCTTGTGCCCCAAAATAAAGTGAGGCTGTTTCTCGGCCACGGGGACGGTTCATATTCAAAAAATCAATAAGGGGAATCGTTGTTTCACCGAGATGGGTTACATCGGCTCCCCAATAGTTCATCTGTAAGTTGATGTTGATGTGATAGTCCGCATCCCAACTTGTATTTGTCTTTTCATTCCAAATGCCTTGTAAATTCACGGGTAATGATCCGGGCCTGGAAGAAGCGATCAACATGTACCTGCCATACTGGAAAAACAAAGCCTCGAGCGCCCGGTTGTTTCCGTTGCTTTTATAGGCGGTGAGTTGGGCATCCGTCCCTATGTTAGTCGGGACTTGATTCAAATCCAATGTAACGGCCCGAAATAAATTTTGATAATCCGCAATGTGGGTGTTTTTCAGCGAAGCGTAACCCTTGTTGATGGCGGCATTTATATCTGCCGTAATTTTTGCATGAGGGTGGACGCCTTTGTAGGTGGGATGAACAGGCAGGTAATCGGTACCTGTCGTCATGATAACGGTGGCAGTATCTGCATTGGTAACAAGAATGTGATCGGCATTTGTAGTTAACGTGCCCGCAGAATTAAGCACTTTGAATTGCATTTCCAATGCCATGTTATTATTCGTCAGGTTTCCGGAGAGTTGTACTAAGCCATTATTAGTTGTTTTTGTGGTGTTTGTATGGAGGGTGGTGGTGCTGAATTTTGCTGTGATTTTTCCAGGCTGATTGGCATAGAACCTGGCGACTAAAACCTTATCCGGATAGGATATAAAATATTCCCGTGAATAGAGAACCCCGTTAATTGTAAACGTCACTTTGGCCAATGCTGAGTCGATATCCAATTCTCGGCGATAGTTTTGCGTGGTGTTGGAAGGGTAGGTAAAGTCAAAGTATAAATCGCCAAAGGGCTGGTAGGATCCGAATCCAACTTTGGACGCTTTGATTCCAGATGCGGCGGCATTCGCGCCAGCAACATTTCCTTGTTCAAGTAGGGTGCGCATATTCGTAATCACGGAAAGTTTACTTGAGGCGGGATTGTTTCCCGTATAACTTGTTGTTGCGCCCGGTCCGCCCGTCCAAAGTGAGTGATCATTGATTTGAATATGTTCCTGAGCCACGCCTCCATAAATCATGCCCCCGATCAAACCATTGCCAATCGGCAATGCCTGGGTTTCCCAAACTGTTGCTGGGGAGTTGTACCAAAGAATATAGGGTTGGGCCTGCGTCCCTCCGAGCATACAAAGCAGGACGCCGGAGAAAATAAATTGAAAAGGGAGTGTTTTATTTTTTTGAGTTTTCATTATGGCCAATCTTTAGGCTGCTTTGGAATTCATTTTTCAGGCTGGTACAACGTAATTTAACTCAAAGATGGCGAAATAACCTGGGATCCTTTCCAAGTCGATTTACCCCTGAAATATATCTCGAAACCAAATTAATAACCCTTTGGTAGACTGCTCAAATCGCCGCCGAGTTTTTTATAAGAGCGAAAGTACTCCTCAGCCTTCTTTTTCTGATAGGCCCGATCCGCCCCAACTCCGGCATAATAATAGGATAGAGCTTCATCTGGGCAGAGGCTCAGGACTGGATTATTGTTGGAGGCAATGTCTTGGAAGTTTTCCATAGCTACGAGCACCTTGGAAAATTCCAGTTGCAACTCGCATGATTTGGGATTGCGGACAATTGCTTCTTTCAAATAATCCCTGGCTCCTTCATTTTGGGATTGAGCCAACATCGCTTCAGCCAAAGCGATAATGCCATCGGTAAAATCTTCATTGGTTTCTAAACTCTTCTGCGCCCATTCTTCCGCCGGTTTGATACGTCCCAGCTTTAGGCAGAGCATCGAGAGTTTCGCAAGTGCAGAGGCAGTCGGATAAACCTCGGCGGCTTGCTCCAGGTAATCGGCGGCTTCACCAGGCTTTTTTTCCGCCTCGGAGGCTGCAGCCAAACCTTGTAGCCCCAAGGCTCTATCTGGTTTAGTCAGGCTCTGACCTAAGGCGAAAAAATAAGTACGGGCTTCTTTGAGCAGGCCATTTGAGATGAGGAGCATGCCTGCACCGAAAGCTGCCGGTGCCAAGTCGGCGCGGAGTTGTAAAACGGATAAAAATTCTTTTAAAGCTAGGGGGTTGTTTTTCTGCTCGGCGTGAATCTGCGCCAGAGTCAGTAAAAAAAACGGATTGGCCGGATTCGCCTTGACCAGGGATTGCAAGATACGCCCAGCTTTGTCGTTTTCATGCATTGCTAAAAAAATTTGGCCCAGGCGCAATCGAATTTCCGGATCGCTTTGAAACTGGGAGGCCTCAATTAATTGTTTGGCTTCCAGAGGTTTATTGCGATCGAGATGGGCATTGGCGAGTCCGCACAGGGCGCGCACGGAGGGTTGTTTTTGGTAGGCATCCAAATATACGGCCACGGCATTTTCGGATTTACCCGCTAGGCGCAAACCATCCGCATAAACGAGGCGCCCATCGGTAGTAAGTCTTCCGCGCACCGGTTCTAGTATTTCGAGCACGGACTCGGCATCTCCGCGCCTTAAATACACTTCAGCCAGGCCTTGGGTATATTCGATCTTATTTGGATCGGCTTGCGCGGCTTGTACGTACATCTCTTCAGCCTTATCCAATTGGTTCATATTCATGTCGAGTTCTGCCAGCCAAGCGCTGGCCTCGTCATTTTCGGGTTGCAGAACAACCAAGTCTTCCAGGGCGTTTTTCGCCATGACCAATTCACCGGCCGCTTTGTGAAGGCGCGCCAGACCATGCAGGATATAGGGATTGCGATCACCGAGCGCATAAGCTGAATCCCAAGCCGACAATGCTTCCTTGTTTCGTTTGGCTCCCTCCAGTGCTTCTCCATAATGCCCCCAGGTTTCCGGGTCGGCTTTTTGAACTTTCAGCACTTGTCTGTAGAGGGCTGAAGCGGCATTGAAATCGCTGACCTTGAGTCGGTTTTCTGCCAGGGCTAGGCAGGCATCGGTATTGGCGGAGTCAAGATTTACGACATCCGAAAGTGCATAGGGTAGTTCGACCACCAGGTTTAATGTTCGCGTCATTTCGAGTCGGGACGTGGCCGCCATTATATCCAAAGGGTTTAGTTTTAACGCCCGTTTGTAATCTTCCAGAGATGCTCGACTCTCACCGCGGGCGGACTGGCAGTCCCCAAACAAGCGCCAAGCCTTGGCAAGAAGGGTATTGGATTCCGTGGATTGATCTATTCCCAGTTTCAATAAATTTTCAGCTGTGGCATAATCCCGGTTCTCGGCTAGCCACATTCCCACGTAAAGATTGGCTTTCTGGTGTTTTGGATCTTTCTGGAGCAGGAGCCCGAAAATATCTATTGCATGGGATATCTCTCTCTGATGAAGGTAGGCTTCGGCCATCACATTAAGCAAATCTTTAACTTCAAAGGCGTAAGCTTGGTCTTTAGGTTTAAGCTCACTGGCACGAATGAACAACTCCAACGCCTTCTCATAATTTTTAATCTGCAAAAATGCCTTGGCAGCATCAAAGGCAAGTGAGGCGTCTGTAGGTGAGAGCATCATCAAATGCTCCTTTGCGTCAGCGGCTTTAGGCATATCCTTGACCCGCTCATAGGAATCCACTAGCAGTTTCCATGCGTGAGGGGAGCCCGGTTCGAGTGTAGACCATTTTTCCAACCAGGCAATTGCTTCGGTGGGCCGACCCAAAGACACAGCCAGTTCCGCTCCACTGCGCAAGGCAGCGAAGTTGTTAGGGTCCTTGTCAAGGATCTGCTTATAAAGTGCCAAGGCTTCCGGATCCTTTCCCAATGCAGTCGCTAGGGCAATTTGGATAGGAGTCTCACCTGGAAACCCTTTATTACCTATTTTCAAAACTTCAGTTAAATACGGTGACTTGTTCGCATCAGCATAAAGCCACGCTTTATCGAAAGCCTGTCTTTGGTTTGATTGGTCATCGTGCGATCCAGTTGTCGTTGCTTTCATTCGGTAGACTAAATTATCTCGGAAGGCTTGATTGGCCTGATCCTTCTTATTTTGATAGGCATAGAGTTCCGCCAGCATTCCCAATAAATCCGGATCCTTTCGGCATTCTTCGGCCAAAGCTTTCTCAAACGGGATCATATTAGGAATATCGTACCTACGGAAGAATTCCTTTGCCAGTATCACCCTACCGCGTTGGTAATTGGAATGGAGTTTAACCATTTTTTCTAGTTCACGTGTGTCTCCAGTGAATTTGAATTTCAGTTCCGCAAGTTGAAGCGAATATTCTAGTTCAGGATCCTTCAGCTGCACTAAAAATGTTAGGGCATTTTCAAGCGCGGCCGTATCTCCTTTGTCTTGGGCTAGTCGATGCAAGGCTTTTAATGCGTTGATATCCGCAGGATGGCGAGCTGTCCACTGGCCGAAATTGTCAATGGCGGATGCAGTATCCTGGGTTTCTTGCTGCACATGGGCGAGTTGCAATTGGTAATCTTGGAAAGTGGGATCCAATCGCACAATGGTTCCTAGCAGGACATTTTTAGCCCGGATATTTCCAGTCTTTGTGTAGAGGTGGCACAGGGTATCAAGCAAGCCTAGGTTATTGCTTTCCTTGGACTCTCGAAGCAGGTAGAACGGTAAGGCTTTGGAGGGTTGTGAGGTGCGTACGTATGCTAGGGCGGCTTCGGGAATGAATTTTTCGGGTGATGAGGTTTCCGAATTGTACATGTCCCACGCTTTGGCCGCCCCTCGGTAGTTTTCGTTATAGAAATAAGCCATGGCTAAGCCAAAGTACTCAATCCGGCTGGGCCCGTGGTCCTCAATGAATTGATACAGTTTTAGGTTGGTTTTATAATCCTCAGGTGTAACCAGTGCCTGGGCATAGGTATGTGCAAAGCTGAGATTATTCGGCTGCAATTGATACGCTTTTTGGAAACAGGCAATGCCCTGATCTTCTGCCTGTAATTGATTTCGACATTGTCCAAGTCGATACCATATATCGGCGGCACCTGGACGGGATACGACTACTTCCGTCCATAAACGGGCCGCTTGCCTTAAATTTTTACGGTTGAAATAAAATTCTGCAAGTTGGTTTTGGTAATTGGCTCTTTGAACTGTATCCAATCGCGCTAGTTTTTCCAACACCACGACATAGGTTACCCGTTGATCGGCACGAAGTGTGGAGATAAGCGGCAAGAGCATTCGATATGCGCGCGCTTCATTGGGGCTCGTAGTCAGACAATTGCGAATATTTTGGATGGCCGCGACAGTGTCCTTGGTTTTGAGGTCTAGCTCTGCAAGTCGCAATTGGCCACCAGCATTGTCTTTGTCTACGGCAAGAAGCAGCTGTAGGCACTTTCTAATCAAGGCTGGGTCGCGCATGGTTTTTTCATAACATAGGATTTGGATTTGGCGGATTTCCTTATCGAAGTCCAGCTTCTTTTCGAAATACTTTTCCGTTAATTCTCCTGCCAAGCCAAAATTCTGACCGTGATAGCAGGCCAAGATTACATCCCGGATACCCAAGAGTTTCTTTGCGTCAATGCGATGAACGAGGGCATAGTTTTCAGCTGATTCTTTCCATTTTTCCTGTAAAGCATAGCCCTGACCTAACAACATAAAAAGATCAATGTTACCAGCATCCGATCGCGCTGTTTCCGGACGTCCTGCTATTTCTTGCAGCAGCTTGAAATGCTTAACTATTTGTTCATTAGTATGAATGGTCTTTGGTAAAAGTTTCTGATAGTTTTGATTGAGTGGGCTTTGATTCAATGCGGTGCTCAAATAAGCGTATGCTTTGTCCTTGTCCTGTTTTTGTATATAGAGTTTCGCGAGTTCGAATTGGGCTTCATGTGCGCTGGAGTCGATATTTTGAATTTCTGTTAGCACATCGGCCAGGTCCAGCTTATTGCCTTTTCCCTTCATAAGGGTAACGAGCCGGTCACGTATGGATTTGTCCTTAGGATTCAGGTAAAGAGCATTGCGATAGTGGTCGATGGCTTTGGAAAAATGGCCCAAGTCTTCCTGCAATTGGGCCAATTTCAGAATGAGGTCCGAATTTCCGGATTGCAAATGCACTAGGCCTTCCATGGCATCGGCTATCTGCGCCTTATCGGAAATGGGGTTCAAGGATTCAATGAGGTATTGCCAGGGCTTCTCCTCGTTCGGTTTCAGTTCGGACCAACGTTTAGCCCATTTGGCCTCTGTCTTCCGATCCCTAAGGGTTTTTGCAATTTCAGCCGTTTTTTCCACCGCATTTTCGTTATCCGGTTGCTTGCCCAACAGTTTCAAAAAGGCTTCAAGGGCGGATGGATTATATCCTAATGCGTTCCCCAGGTTTTCCAGCAGGACCAAATCTTGAGGAAAGCTTTCGCAACCGAATTTAAGGATAGGGATGAGGTTTGTGCCGTGATTCTCCTTGGAATACGTGTACACCTTGTTAAAAACGTCACGATTATTTCTTCTGACCGAGTACCAGGATAGATAAACACGGTCGGCTTCGCTTACCTTCTTTTGATGTGCATACAAATCGGCCAAAACCTCCAATAAATCGGAATTGGTTTCCGACTCCGAGATCAGAAATGGAGTCATTGGCGCAAGAAGTTCATACGCTTGTTTTGAATGGTATTCGAAAGCCAATAAAAGCTTGCCCTGGCGATAGTCAGGATGAACTTTAACCAGTTCCTGTAATGCTTTGGTATCGCTGCTCCTCGCGAAATCCACTTCTGCGAGTTGGTAGCGATATGCAATGTCGGCATTTTTAATCTGTGTCAAATAGCGTAGGGATTCGAGTAAGGAGGCAGTATCCTTTTGCTTTTCGGCTATATCTCGGAACGATATTAGGGCGGCAACATCTACGGGATGATTCCTTGACCACTGCGAATAGAGGGATAAAGCTTCGGCCATTTGTCCCGCTTTGGTTTTTTCCCTTGCAAGGCGTAGAACATAATCGCCCATGCCCCTATCCTCATGAACAATGCGTTCTATAGCATTCATTTGACGATTGGAATCACCTTCTTTGGCGTACACGTCTGCCAGGGTTGCCAGAAGGCTTACGTCATGGGGGTTGGCAGCCAACCGTTTTTCCAGAATGGATTTACCCTTTGCCAATTGTCCCGATCGTAAATACGCCATAGCGGCGGTAGAATCCGAAAGTGCTGTTTCCGGATCTTGCGCAATCAATCCATCCCACTCCAATGCCGACGTGGTATAGCTTCCGTTTAGGTACAGGGAATGAGCCAGCTTTTGCTTTTCTTTTATATTCGGCGTGGCGCGGCGCAAAGCTTGGAAAACATCGAGATTGGCTTTCAGCTCTGATTCTGAATTGAGTACGAATGCATAATCATGTGCGAAGTTGAGATTGCCGGGCTCCAATCGATATGCTTTTTCCAAAGCTGTCCCGGCATTTTCGCGTCCCAGTTTTATTTGGCCCAGACCTAAGCGATTCCAAAGTTGTGCGTCGTTTGGAAATACGGCTGTCAACTTGCCTAAAGCTTCCACGGCTTGCGCAAATTTTCCGGAGGCAAATTGAAAATAAGCGGCTTTTAACTCGTATTGACTTTGATTTTTAGGCTCGAGTCTTTCCATATTATCCATTAGATTCAAGTACATGTCCCCGTCCCTGGATTTGGCGGCCAATGGCTCCAGGAAGAGCAGTCCCGCCTTGTCATCGGGATGCATTTTGACCCAGGCATGTCCGTGCTTTATGGCGCCTGCCGTGTCCTTGGCGGCAAGGTCATATTCTGCTAGACGCAAATACCATTTGTCATCATAGGGTTCCAAAGTAACTAGCGCCTGGATGGCCGAACGGATACGTGCAGGCTTGGCCTTGGTTTCATAAAGCGAAGTTACGTGTATGCGACGAATATCGACATCTTCAGAATCCGTTTTTAAAAAGAGTTCAGCCAAATTTCCGGCGACGGAGTAATTCTTTACTCCGAACACATCCAGGATGGGCTGACGATGGTGTTCTAAAAGCTTGGGATTCAATTCCATCACTTTGGCATACATCTCTGCCGCCCGGGATTGGTTGTGATAGAGGGAAAATCCTCTACCTACCAAGACCAATAATTCCGGGGTCGATTTGGGAGTTGAGGCCAATTTCTGAAGCAAGGAAAAGTTTTTCAGAATCTGTGCGTCCGTCGTAATCAGGCTTGGCAGTAGCTGCGCGTAGTCTTCGTTGTCGTGGCTGTTTTTTAAGGATTTTTGCAAATATTTGTATGAGTTTACCGAATCTTTGGCGGCTAGAAATATTTTTGCCAACTGAAATTGGAAGGCATGGTCTTGGGAGTTTTTCTTTTCGTTTTTCACCATCGTTTCAAGCCATGGACCCGGGGATTTGCTGTCTGAAACCAAGGCCAGCATGCGTGCCTTTGCAATGGCATGGGTTGGATTGATTTCGAGGGCCGCTTGGTATGCCTCAATTGCCAATTCAGGGTGTTTTAATACTTCCTGTAGACGTGCGATTTCTAAAGGAATTTCAAAGTCCTTTGGCGCCAATGTACGGCAAACTTCATAATACAGTATGGCTTTTTCCATATCGGTCTTAGCCAAAAGCCCCGCCAAATGGCGGTTGAATTTTGCATCCTGCGAATATTTAGGGGCCACCGCTAAAAAAATTGACATAGCTTTTTTTATCTCGCCGCGGCTTTCGTACATGTTGGCCAAACCAAGGGCAGCAGCGAAATCCTGCGGATTGAGTTTCAGATATTCTGATCGCAATTCTGTGGCGCGGAGATTGGTCTCTCCCAGTAAAGTGGAGATTTCTAATAAATATTTTCCTTCTTCGATTGTGCCTTTACTCTTTTTCAATAACGGCTCCAACACGGAAAGGAGCTTTTCTTTTTGAAGCGGCCTGCGGTAACATTCCGCCAAAAATTCCAATCCGTCAAATGGGTTGACTGCGTCTGTACCAACGTATCGGCCGCGGTACGCCTCCCATTCCTTTAATGCCTCGGACCTGGACCCACCGAGAGACAATGCTTGGCAGAACTTATTCCAATCCGAACGGATTTTTCGCACATCTGCGATTCTATGGAAGTAACTCAGTGCTTTTCGGTATTCCTTGATTTCAAAAAGGCTGATGGCAATGAGACGATTGTCCGCATTGCTGGGTTGCGGAAGTTTCAATAAGAAACGGCGAGCTTGATCGAACTTGCCTGCCTGAAAATTTAGGATGCCGGCGGCTTTGAGCCAGGATTCTTCGCCAGGATTCCTTGCAATGTGGTTTTCGAGGTCTACTAGAAAATCCGTGCTATCCATGCCAATCGCATTGCCATGAATAATTTTGTCCACCGTAGTTTGCAATTGTTTTTCTGGATTTTTATCGATGGCTAGTGCCCTTTCCGGGCTGCCCAAAACCAGCCAAGTCAGGACGCACCAAAAAAAGGAATGAACAAAGCCAACCCGGCTCCGCAAGAATGGAAAATTCGACATATTTACTCCCCTAATGGTGGGCATATCAATGAGGTAAAGCACTCTTTAGATCAATCGATTAATTATCTCACCGAAGTATGGGATGTCAAGATCCCCTTGGGCCAACATCGGTGTCAATGGGTGGTCAATTATTTGTGAAATCAGGGTTCTTTTTGGGTTACGGTGACTTGTAACTTGATTCTAGGCAGGGCTATAATAAAAAGGGGGTTTTCATGGAAACGGTCTTTGATCACGACCCCAGTCAGGAGGAGTTGAAGTATCTCTTTCTTTCAGGAAAAACTCAGGCCGAATACCTGTCTTCGCATCAAGATCAGGAAACAGAATATGGAAACATCTACGCGTTGTATATGATCCGCGGTAATCGAGAGAGGGCCTTGCATTATTTGAATCGAATCCGGGATCCCAAGGAAACGTTCAACTCCAAGCCGCCGGAACCTATTTAACTTAGGGAAAAGATGAATAACGGAAAGCCTTTATGCTGACGCTAATGGACACCCCTCCATTTTTGGAGGAGATGGAAAGGAAAGCCAAACAACTGGCTCAAGCCTTGGTCAAAGCTTTCCGTGGTAAAGGGCGAATCCAATTGCTTACCAAGGAATCGGAACTCTTGTCCGTTTCCCCGTCCTCTTTGATTTATATCATCAATGGTGTTTTCCGTTGCCAACACGGGGAAAAGACCATACGCATGTATTCGACTGGGGATTTTCTGCTAGCGCCCGGTTTAGGTGAATCAGATGGAATCAGCATCACCAGCGAATTCGGTTCCGAAATTGAAGTCGTGACAGAAAGTGAATTCCTAAATCAATTGACGGCGGATAGAGCACTTTTGGCCAACTGGTTGGGGTATCAAAATTTGGAAACTCGAATAGGTCATTTGCTTTGTTCCCTTTACATAACAGATGAGCTAAAGGTTCACCCGGAAATTCGCCAGTATGCAAGTGGAGACGTAATTATCAACGAAGAAGAAGAGGCACAAGAAATTTACGAAATGATATCGGGTACCGCCTCGGTGTCCTCACGTGGCGTCGACTTGGCTACCGTCAAGACCGGGGAGGTATTCGGTGAACTGAGCTTTTTTACCGGCCTTAAACGAACCGCTACAGTTACCGCTTCAGAGCCTTGCTTACTGCAAGTTATTGATCAAAGACAGTTTCTGAGAATTATGAAATACCGTCCGACTTTGGTAGAGGGAATGATCCGTACATTATGTCATCGTTTGGTGGATCTCAACTTGCGTTTGATTCCACCCAAATAATTTTTAGGTTAGCGAATACCTTTCTTCCATGCCCTCAGGGAATCGTTTCCATTAGTACACCTCGTCCCAAGGCATCCCAGATTACGTGCAGGTGTTTTTCGTCTCGGGTTTTAACAGTAACGTCCATTCCTGTATGTGACAATTTGCCTTCGACTTGCACCGACGAATGATCGGTATAGTCGACATGCATGTTTAGGATGCCGCTTTGGGGTTGTTGACCTGAGGGAATGGCAAATTCAGAATTGAAAATGAACCGGGCTGATTTTTCCTCGCCAAGCTTCTTCTGGGAATGTATTTCCATGGCATAGACACTATCGTTGCTTTTGTTGTTGAGATCCCCACCCACATTCATGGAAAGGACAATATCCAAGGTATCTAAAGTGTCTTGGGCCATTGTAGCGATGATAAGAAAATGCGCCTTGAGTTTGGACTGTAGATTGAAATCCGGGCTGCCGCTCAAGTTTAATAGATCCGAACTGGAAATTCGGCCATCCACGGTTTTTAAATCAAAGTGAACGCGTTTGGTTTCCTGAACCGCTGCACCATAAATGATGTTCAAGCGCAGCCGTGCCTTGGACCACTGGGCATCCGGATGATCCTTTGTCGGTCCTTTTTCATACAGTACCAGATCCACAAGTGACGCCTTGTGATTGTCGATCACCGAACCGTCATTATCCGCGTCTTCATACGTCGCGGTTGCCAAGGTGTCCGCGCCAAGGAGTTGGATTTTTGTCCAAGCGACTTCGTAAATGATATTGTCCGGTTCTGTATCAAAACTGTTATCCGGTCCTGGGCCCACAACTAGTATGGTTTTTTCAACTACGCCATTAAAGGCCGTGGACAGGACAAATCGCGCTTTAGATTTTCCTGTGGGCGAGGGATTCACAACCCCATCGCCATCCACATCGGAAATGTCTGCTCTATCCACGCGGCCACTGCCGTAAGTGGAAACGCTGCTGGCCTGGATGATACTGCCTTTTCCCGCGCCCGAATCGATGCATATGGTAGTGGAGTTGGCGGTGGTTTTAATTG
>JAYSRH010000470.1:0-6958 GCA_043721115.1 Fibrobacteria bacterium
GCCTTTGCCAAGGAATGATACAGGGTTGTGCGTAACACGGTCATCTTCACCGCCAACAGGAAGTTGAGGCATACATCCCGCCAGGAAATAAACGGAAAATTCTGATTTTCAACTCCAGCGATAAAAGGCGTTTTCATCTGTGAAACAAAATCCTGTGGATACTGATCATTGGTGAGGCCCAATTCTCCCACGGTCCGATTCACCGGCAAAAAACGTGTTCCAAAAACCATGTCCCAAATTATTGTGGTATTGCTGAAATTCGTATTCGATTCGGACGGAATTTTCGAATGATGCCATCGGTGCAATTCTGCGCTGCTGAACACATAATTCAAGAATCCGTAATTCAACCGTATATTGCAATGTTGGAAAAATCCATTCACCGCGAAAAAAAGAAAATACAGAGCCAGGACTTCTTTGGATACTCCCATGAGCATAAATGGCAGGCTGTCCAATAAAAATTGCAATGTTCTTTCCACAGGATGGAAACGGCCTACATTGAGCCAATAAAGCCGTTTGGGAGAGTGGTGCACGGCATGCAGTCGCCACAAATACTTGTATTTATGACTGGCCCTGTGCAGCCAATATCGAATGAAGTCGACGCATACCACCATCAAAATGCCTTGCGATAGGATTGGCCAATGACTGGGCCACAAACGGCTGGAAATGGGCTGTGCATCATAGACACGATAAAGCACCATAGCCACAGTAAATCCAAGAAGCTTGGTCAACAGCAAATGGACCAAAGTGATAAAAAACAAATCCTGGTGTTTTTCTTCACGGCTGGCCCGCCATTCTTTCCGATTCGGCAACACACTCTCGAAATAAAGAACGGATAATAGTGCGACGGATAAGGATAAGTAGGTGCTGAGAATGAGATGACCCTGCCAGTGCAAAAGCCATAAATAACAGCCGATGGAAAGCAAAAACGTCAGTGGAAAAATTATGCTCGGCAGGATAGGCAAGCCCGGGTTTTTAAGAATCAATGAACCGCCTTTTCAGAGTCGGCATTTGTTCCATGCTTTTGAAAGTGGTATCGTCCCAAAGTGGCGAGAAACGAGGCCAATACGAGGTGAAAGAAAATTGGCAACGTTCCTCCCAACCAGCGATCTTCCGGAAATCGAATCATATGCAACGGATATCGGATGAGCATCGAACCCACATAGATTGAAGCTAGGATAAGCAATACCCGTCCCTTTTTTCGGTTCGGTACGGCGTGCCTTCTGGCATGAATTATGACGATCCAAAGCAAGTAGGTAAGAATGGCTACTTGGAAAAAAACCAGTAAAGGATACGGAAGCAAACCGCTTTGCCAATTTGAAAACGAAGGCAAAAAGGAAACGGGTGAAAAGTATTGCAATCCTTGGGCCATAACACGGAAAAGGAAAAGCGACCAGCAGAGGAACAGGAGGCGAACATAGGGTGGCATCATTGACATAATGGAATAAAAATATGGCTGAATGTTGGGAAAACTGCAATAGCAGTCAAATTTGCGAGCCGTTTTGACAGTTGAGATTCCAAACCCTTTAAAAAAAGTTAGAATTTAAGGTGTGCAATGCGTTCCCCCTGCAATCTAGGAAGGATAATCCGATGAAGTGCCCCAAATGTTCTGGACTATTCCATAAAGTGCTATTCCAAGATACCGAGGTGGAAAGCAAGGACACATCCGTTCTCGACTTGTTCAGGACGATTTTGATGACGGAACGTAAAGCTTAGAATACGCACTCCTGAGTCAATTCAAGCCCAGGTAATCAAATGCCTGCACATAAACTTGAACTTATATTTAATCATCCTCAAGGCGGCACAACATGATCCTTCCACAGCATTCGACCATTCGTCGCTACAGCGGACTTTCATGGGTATTGTTCCTGCTTGCTTCTGGATTGGGGTACGGCATGCCCAGCGTGGTCTCTGTATCGCCCGTAAGCGAAGCCATCGTTCCCGTAAACAATGTTGAGATTACGGTACAATTCGCAAGTGCTATAACGCCCGGTACGCTGGTTCCTGGAAAAAACTTTCTGGTAATGGGACATTGCGCGGGAGTTCTCAAAGGGAATCTTACCCTTACCGACGGAAATAAAACGGCCAAGTTTTTGGTTACGAGTCCGATATCCGTTGGCGAAGTCATCAGCGTAAACTTGGCAAAGGAGATCGATGCCGGCGGATATCATTTTTGGGAATTTAATATCGCCACCGGTAAAAAGGACAACGTCACTTTGACCCTTAAAGAAACCATCCAGGTATACCAACCTCCGGAATCCCATACGCTCAGAACCTATGGAGCCAATGCAGGAGATTTGAATCAGGACGGATGGCACGACTTGACCACCATCAATGAGGATGCGGATGATATCCGTATTTTCATGGGCGCGCCTGGAGGAGCGATTTCCAAAATCCCGTTGAAAATTCCCATACCCAGAGCCAGGCCCCAGCAGAATGCAAGGGCCAGCACCAATGAAATGGCTGACTTGGATTTGGATGGAGATTTGGATTTGGCCATTGGTCAAATCAATGGAAGCGCTGTATCGGTTTATCTGGGCGATGGAAAAGGAAATCTTACCTTCAATAAAAATTACCCTGTGGGTGGGGATCCGAGAACATCTCGAGAAGTGAGAGGCTTGTGCGCACTCGATCTAAATGGAGACAATTATTACGACTTGGTTTCCGCCAATCGCGTAGGAAACAACATTACCATACTCATCAATAACGGAAACGGCACATTCAAGGATTCGGTCAACATGGAATCGGGCGTCTTGAATGAAACCGGTTGCACCAGCGGCGATTTTAATGAAGATGGTTGGGAAGATGTAGCCATTGGTGGCTATGGGATTGGCACGGACGATGGAGCCATAACCATCCTGCTCAGCGATGGCAAAGGCGGGCTTCAGCCCGGTACTCCGCGGAAATCGAGTTCACCCTGGATGATAAGGGCAGGCGATTTTGATGCGGATAAAAAATTGGATGTCATAGCAGTCAACAACAAACAGGGAAAGTTTTCCTGGTTAAAGGGGGACGGGAAAGGCAATCTGGCGGACGGGATAGGCTATTTGGTGGGAGCCGGAATCCCAGGATTGGATTTTGCTTCCTTGGCAATTGGGGCAGGCGATTTAAACGGCGATGGGCTTCCGGAAGTGGCAACCAGTGACTATGGTGTGGGCACCTGGACCGTCTATGAAAATATGGGCGGGGGAATATTCGCAAATAAAAAAACCTACAAAACCCCTTCTGCCGGATCCGACGCGGTGTTCTATGACCGCGACCACGATGGGGATTTGGATATGACTGGCATTGATGAGGAGGTCGACTTGATCCAAGTTTTCGAAAATCCAGGCTTGCCCTTGGTCAGTATCCGCCCCTATCAGATTATGCCCATGCAACTTCGATCCTTCCGCTTTGACCCTATTGCCAAAGCCTTCTCTTATGATTTAAATGCACCATCCCGGATCCAGATCGAGCTCTTGGGAACCAACGGCACATCCTTGAAAAAGCTGCGCATTGAAAATACTTCAGCCGGAAAACAGACTTTGACTCTATCAAACCAGGACATTCCCGTGGGCGCGCAGTTTTACCGCGTGAATGTCGACAAACAATCCTTCCAGAATAGATTCGTGTGGCTCAAGTGAACTCATCTGTGAAGCCCTTCCCAGTCAAGCTGGGATGGGTGGTTTTTTGCATATTAGCGACGCTTTTTTCGCAAATGTCCGGATGCATGCATGAAAATGACTCCGAGGCATCCAAGTTTCCAATTCTTGATTCCATTGGCGCGAAAAGCGTGGCAGAAGGCGAGTTGCTTACCTTCCAGGTCAAGGGGACTCATCCAAGCGGCTTACCTGTGACCTTGGCAGCAGTGGATCTTCCTAAAAGCGCGGTATTTGATCAAGTCACTTTTAGTTGGACTCCATCCTATCACGATGCTGGAGAGTATTCGGTTCGCTTCACGGCCACAACCAATGGAATGTCAACATCCCAGACCGTAAAAATCACTGTCCGGGACACCGTTCCGGCGCCTATCCTAAATCCTATCGGCGCTAAATCCCTGAATGAAGGTGAAAAGCTCACATTCAAAGTCACAGCCACAAGCCCCATCGACTCTCCGATTGTGATTTCGACCCACAACAAGCTAGGACAAGGATACCTGGTCGACAGTATTTTTACCTGGTACCCGACCTTTTTGGATTCGGGAACGCACACACTGCAGTTCATAGCCACCTCCGCAGGTGTGTCGGATACAGAAGCGGTGAAAGTAAATGTGGGAAATGTGCCGATTTCCTTTGCACGTGATGTCCAACCTGTATTTAATGGCCAATGTATAGAATGCCATTCCCCTCCTTCAACTATTGGCTTTTCCCAGACGGGTGGCACAGTACAGAATGGACTGGATCTCAGTGCAGAAAATTCTTGGGCAAAACTGGTGGACGTAAAATCCTACCAAGATCCGATCACCACGCCGAAATTCAGAGTCAAGCCCTTCGACTTGAATGAAAGCTACCTGATCCAAAAAGTGGATACCAGTAAAACGCCTAAGTTCGGAAAAAAAATGCCCTATTTCGGAGGTGAAGTGGAGCTCTATAATTTGAACCTGCTCAAAGCCTGGATCCTGGAAGGGGCCCTGAACAATTAATCGGGTGCACAAATCCGGCGGCCGGGCCTTACCCAAAAGCAGCAAGCCGGAGCGAACAGCCCCATCTCCGACAAAGTTCAGTCGACGTCGCGCTTTCTCCTTGATTGGGCTGCATGTGCTGGTCGGGGCTCACATCATCCATTGGAAAATGACAGGCAAAACCCTGGCCCCTCTGGAATTCAACGAAGCCACATTGGGAACGGATAATGGGCTCATTACAGCCGGCCTCATCTTTATGGCTGTAGCCATTTTATCCGTAGTGTTTTTCGGTCGACTCTTTTGCGGGTGGGCCTGTCATATCCTGGCGCTTCAGGATTTGTGTGCCTTGCTGCTACGCAAAATCGGCATCAAACCCAAGCCACTCCGTTCCCGACTCCTATTTTTTCTACCCGTGGCTATTCTGTTCTACATGTTCTTCTGGACACCCTTTCACCGCATTATCTTCTCCCTTGTGCCCCCCACCGCAAGCTGGCTGGGGATGCCCAATCCCTTTGACCTTAGGACCGCATCGGATGGGGCCGATATGGCTTCCTTCGTTACATCGGATTTATGGCGGAACCTGCCTGGGCCGGGCATTGCTTTGCTAACCTTCGCCATCTGCGGATTCATGGTGGTTTATTTCATGGGATCGCGCGGCTTCTGTGCCTATGTCTGCCCCTATGGGACATTGTTCTCCTGGGCTGATAGAATCACACCGGGAAAAATCCTGCTCACCGGAGATTGCACCGCTTGCGGAAAATGCACCGCCTCCTGTAAATCAGGTGTGAATGTCATGCATGAGGTGCGCCATTTCGGGAAGGTCATCGACACGGCATGCTTCAAGGATATGGACTGCGTCGCTTCATGCCCGGAGGAGGCGCTATCGTTCGGATTTGCGAAGCCCACTCTCTTTTCCAAGGAAAAGTCTCTCCCCAAACCTATTTCCTTTTCGATGTGGGAAGAAGCGTCCATGCTGATGGTTTTCACAGCGACACTGTTGATTCTTGTGGGGCTGCCGGAGTCCCTTGCGCCTTGGGCGGGGCGCCTGTATGGTCTAATGCCCATGTTCCTATCCGCTACCCTGGCAGTACTTACTGCGGTGGTCTCGATTTACATGGCACGTCTCTTCCGCAGGCCCCATGTCGCCTTCCAAAATTTGGTTCTCAAGCAGGATACCTGGCGGCCAATGGGAGTCGTGTTTGCGAGTGCAGTGACGTTATGGATGATCTTCATCGGGCACTCTGCCCTTGTGCAATACCACATGTTCCGGGCTGGAAGAATCATCCACGCAGAAAAGCAGGTATTGCCATCGTTTCCCTCTCAAGCCGCAGATCCTACCAAGGTGGCTGATGCCGGGGCGGTCTTATTAGTTGCGGATGCACATTTGCGAGCCGCACAGGAACTGGGCTTCTTCTATTCCGATCGCCGCATCAGCCGTCAGCGCGCTTGGCTGGCCTTGGCATTGGGGGATACCGACCGCTGCGAAACCTATTTGCGACAAGCCATTGCTTTGGAACCGCGTCATCCCGACTCCCGTTTTCAATTGGGCTGGGTTTTGGCCGCCCATGGAAAGACCTTGGAAGGGTTACGCGAGTTGGATCGAGTCGACTCCCTTAGCCTCGAAGGACGCTTTAAGGGCGCCATCCTCAAGGGGACGTTACAACTGGGTTACCATGGACGATGGAGCCAAGCCCTGGAGTTGCTGGAAGCGGCTTCACTTTCCCGGCCTGGGGATGCTGCATTTCATGGAAAGATGATGGCACTATTGCAGAAAATCACCGATCCTCAAGTCAGCCGTGAATTGCTGGAACGCATTCTGCGCCGAAATCCCGATCATATTGCAGCGCGCGCCTCCTTGGCCGAATTACCAGACGCCAAATCCAACGCCTCACAAACTTTTGAAGGAGGGTCAACGGGCACTCGCTATTGAAAACACTTGGCTACTTGCATTCGGAAAAAATTCCTTCAGCAGCTATGAGTCAGAAATAAAAGCGAAATTGGCGGATCAAGCCGTTACATTTTGACCTTCGTCCAAGCTATAATCCACATGGAGGAGAATTCCATGTTCCCAACTTCGCATCAGGTTTCCCATTTGGTACCGTCCGATGCCCCCAGTACACCTTCCTTTTGGGAAATTCTCGGAATAGTTTTGGCGTTGGCATTAGGCTGGCATTTTTTGGAATTGCGCATCTGTGGTGGTGGACTGCCCACCGGAGACGAAGGATCCTGGATTTCAGTAGCCAGTGAAATCGCCCATGGCCATGGATTTACGACCCGCTGGCTTGAGGCCCATTTTCTATTGCCATACACGCTGCCACGTCCGGATGATTTTCGTTACCCGGTACTGACCTCACTCATAGC
>JAYSRH010000471.1:0-6955 GCA_043721115.1 Fibrobacteria bacterium
ACCCCATCCCTGCAACAACTGTTGGCAACCCAGGTGTATCCGATGTTAGAGGATTTCAGTCGCTTCACGGGCGAGTTAGAACTTTTACAGGTCGAAACAGAATCGGAATTGAATCGGTTGGCCGCTGCGGGAAATCAAATCAACCGTTTCAGCCAAACCGTTTCTGCCAATACGGATACCATGGTGCTTCGCGCAAACCGATCCCTGGAGCAACTGGCCAGGTTATCCGTACAGTCAACCCTGCTTCTGAACGCCATAGAGAAAATTATGATCAAAGCCCAGGACACGACAACTGGACCGGGTCGCCTGCTGATGCAGCGAGAACTGTATGATCAAACCTTGAGCTTGACCCATTCCCTTTTGGATCTTCTCAATCTGGCTAAAAAAGAAGGCTTGAGAGATGCGATTCATTTCTGGCGCAATGTCCACCTGCATTCGAGAAAATCCAAACCGGAACACTAGGTATCGGAAAAGGGATTGCCAAACCTTACGGGTGCTTGTTACCCTAGAGATGCAAAGGGTTTAGGTGAACCCTTGCTCGTGAAATTCCCTGACACAAGCGGGTTTATGGCAAACAATTTTTACCCATCCAGATTTTTTTTCAGCTTAGTCGGCTTCGGAATGCTTTTGCTTCAACGGCCCGTCTCTGGAGGAATCACCAGCACTTCCCTGCAATTGCCACCAGGGGAAACACTCGTTTGCGAACATCCTTGGACTATACGTTTACTCACCTACCATCCCTCTTCGGTTGTCCCTCGCCGTATGTATTTCAGTTCGAGCAGTACCGATAGCGCCAGTCCCAAACTGTTTATTTCTCTCAGCGTCAAGTCTCCGGGAAGCGACAGCACTCATGCTTTGATTATCAAAACCGCGTTCAACCCTGCTACCGGTAACTTGGAACCCACCGGCGATTTCCACTCCTTCCCTGATTTCAAGGAAGGCCACGGCATCGCATCCAGTGCCAACGGTTCGGTTGTTGCGTGGTTGGCGCGACGTCGCAATGGCACCACTACTCCTGGTAGTTTCGATAAGGACATTCTCTTGACCCATCCGGATTCAGCGTGGATGACGCAGCCCGGTTCAGTGGGAAAGGGATTGCAAGATCAGATGTGGTTATTGGAATGGCTGGCCGGGGACATCAAGGCTATGCCCAAGAAATATATTGTTCATAAGGCCATTGGCAGCTGGGAAACCGGGAACAACTACCTTTTCTATGGAGAAAAAGACAATACCTACGGCTTTGGATTAAAGGCCATGGTTTTTGGTCCTGGTCCAGACAGCGGGCGACATGAGGCGGATGCCTTTCTGGTGGTGAACAGAGCCAACTATACCATGATACCTTCCCGTGGATGGAGCTGGGCAATAGGCACTGGCCATACCGAATTCAACCGTCCCGCCTACAATCCAGTCTCTAAAAAATACGCAGTTTTGGGAAGTACGGATTACAACGATCCAGGGACTTGTGGACTTGGAGATATTTCCATTCGCAGAGACGATTTTGGCCAAGATTCTGTTTTTTCCCGTTATCCCAGTTATGGCACTTTACAGCATAAAGGTGGACCCGGCACGTTATTGGCCATGCCGGATAGCGGTTTCATTGGACTGATTATCGGGGAGAAGGGCATCGCCAACCCCATGTCCCCGGCGCCTTCTTGCAACGCGCTCTGGCCCAATTCTCCACCAACCTCCATCGGCCTGGTACGCTTTAATTCCAAAATGAAACTGCAAGGAGGCATTCGTTGGATTGCATCCATGGACAGCACTTTCCTCTCGTATCCCCAGTTGGCCCGCCTCGATTCTAACCGCTTCCTATTAGGCTATGGCAAGATGTATGATGTCCCGAGTAAAAATGATTGGAACGGGGATAAGTGGCGGATTCCTCAAGCCTATTTCTTAGTGGAAATCGATACGGCAGGTAAACTGCTGACTCCGGTTCAAACCCTGGATAGCTTGGGCTGGGGCGAACAGGATCAGATGGTATCGCTTGGCAAGGGCCGTGTAGCCTGGGCCTACATTCCCAACCCCGCCATAAAGAGCAGCACACTTAGGCCGGCATGCACCTCTACCACACTCAAGTTAATGGTTTACACTTCACAGGGCTTAGGTAATCCAGTTGTAAATCCAAAAATGGTGAATCAAATATCGCATAGTATAAAGCTGGCCATAGCAAGGGACAAACTTTTCATTACCACAAATTTTCCGGATCCTGTGCGTTTCATCTCAACGCGAATATATAACACACAGGGAAAACTGCTGTTCACGGCGACGTGGAATAGTGCAATGCTTCAGCCTCATCATTTTTTTCTGCCCATCAGCAAGCCTCTCCCCCAAGGGCTTTACTTTGTCGAGTCCAGTTTTTCAGATGGACGGTCTGAACACGGAAATCTGTTCGCACCCTAATTTTGCCCGTTCAGCCCGGCCTTAGCCCTATTAAACCCGCTCCCGATAAAAATGCTGTAACTCATTAATTTATATAGCCTTATATTAATTTACTCCGGTAGTTTTCGCCTGCCACACATTTCCTAACTGGAAAATTGGTTAAATTAAACTATGCGCTGCAAAAAATGTTAGTCATCCCTTAGGAGCCAGGCATGTCCTCGGTCGGATCCGTTATTAGTTCACTTGCAGGAATGGTTTGGGTGTCCCCCATACTGCTGTCCTTTTCAATATCCACAGCGCAATCCTTTCTTGAGCCCGCGCAGGCCGGAATGGACTATCAAATCCAAGGCGAGTATACCGGAATGATAGAGACAACCCAACCATATGCTGCCCAAATTGTAGCCTTAGGCAATGGACAATTTAAGGCCATTTTTTTGCCGGGTGGATTACCCGGTGCCGGCTGGAATGGAAAAGATCGAACGGAAGTCCCGGGAAGTTTTCAGAGCGACAGGGCTTTTTTTTCAGGTAGTGGATATTCTGCTGCGGTGCTTGCAGATGGCGTGAACCTTACCGGGAAAACGTCAACGGATGCAGCCTTTGTACTTGTGAAACAATTCCGAACCAGTCCGACACTGAACGCTGCCGCACCACCTGGAGCCGTTGTCCTTTTTGATGGCACGGGTGTATCCGCTTGGCAGGATGGCTCTGCTTCCATGGACACTCGAAATTTTTTCAAACCGGAAGGTTCCTCTGCCT
Source organism: Fibrobacteria bacterium (assembly GCA_043721115.1). Taxonomy (GTDB): domain Bacteria; phylum Fibrobacterota; class Fibrobacteria; order UBA11236; family UBA11236; genus Chersky-265. The sequence goes on from JAYSRH010000471.1 coordinate 3,136, forward strand.
CCTCTGGTGCCATAACCAAACAGACTTTCCAAAGCTTTACTCTGCATTTGGAGTTTCGAGAACCTTTTATGCCCACCTTCACGGGCCAACGCCGTGGCAACAGCGGCATTTACCTTCAAGGCCGGGATGAAGTTCAAATTCTGGATTCTTTCGGCGCCAATTTGGATCACGGTTTGGATACCCTGTCGGCCAAAAGGGAATGTGGAGCATTTTGGGAATACTATCCACCCTCCCTGAACATGGCTTTTCCCCCACTGGCTTGGCAAACGTATGATATCGAATTCACCGCGGGCCGATACGATGCTACCGGCAAAACGCGGCTTGAAGCACCCGTAGCTACGGTTAAATGGAATGGCATTGTGGTACAGGATAAACGGACGCTGGCATATTCCACCCTGCTTGGTGATCTACCAGGCCCAACCCCCGGAGCCATGCGCTTCCAGGCTTATGGCGATCCCGTTTTTTTTAGAAATATTTGGATTGTGGAGGGTAATACGGCGATTAAACCACAACGGAATCAAAAGAAAGTTGGCTCCACAAATGCCCAAGAATTGCTAGGTTGGGCGCGACTTGATGGACGTAAAATCGCGGATTTCGAAAAAACTGGTATGCGTATATGGAGGAAATATTAATGAGTACACTGAATGCCCACAAGCCATGGTTAAGGGTAAAATTATTGGGCTGGTTAACCTTAGGATTGAGCTTGGCCACCCTTCCCGCCAGAGCTGAAGATCCCCTTTTGGGCGAAATCAAAGCCATTAAATGCGTAGGCTGTACGGCCGGTAAGGTCACCTTGGTCCTCCACGATCCTATTGATATTGTGGACTTCGAAGTTACGATTTTGGATGCGGATTATGAAAAAATCATCACACCATTGCCAGGCAAACGAGTGTATGATCGTGGGAATGGTTGTTTCTATTGGAACGAAGCGCCTAAACTCACGAAAGTCACGAAAAAAGATTCAGCTAAAATTGCGCCATTAGCGCCTGTCAAAGAACCGAGCAAAAAAACTGAGCTGGTCAAAAATGGGAAAAAAGTTAAGCCGGGGACAAAGGATTCTGTGATGAGTGCTTCATCCACCCAACCCATGGCGGCAGTTGCGCCCGTTCCGGAACCCACTCCTTCCAAATGCCTACCCTATGAACGTGTCCCACTACCCAAGTTAGGCAAAGGGGATTGACCTGTGGCCGGACCGACGGAGACCATTTCCTTTGTGGCCCGTAGGCTGATTCAGTATGAAAAACGATTTGCCCAGGCCGATATAGACCAAAGGCGTAAAGCGTCTATCCTATTCAATCAAATCTCAATTGGTATTCAAGCCATGTTACTCGAACTGGGCAAGGAGCATCTGCCGCATGATGCCTGTCGAGACCTCATCCTATTTTCGACCAAACTTAAGGAAACGGTTCAAGAGGATTTAGGCGATGTAGAAGCAGAAAGGCTGTCCGTAGCGTTAGGTCAGGCTTGCGACAAGGAGAAAATTTACCTGGAGTTTCGCGATACGGATCGCAAAGCGCACTTGGTGGAAGAGTTGGAGAAATCGGCGATTCTGATTCAGGCATTGGCCAATGGCATTTACATGGCACCGTGGAGCGTCGATCCAGAAGACCCGGACACATTGGAAGCAGAAAAGTCCCTTTAATTCGCTCCTTCCCCATGCTAAAATTGGAAGGTTAGGGGATAAAAATGGCGCACCCGTTTACCAGACAGTATATCAAAATGGCCTCCGCTGCCGGAGAGATGCAAGTTGCTCGCCTCAAGGACAAGATTTTTCAATCAGGTGATTTCGTTATCTTTTCCTCGTCCTTTACACCTGCGGGACTGGTCTCCATGGTCGATGAACATTCAGGAAATATTCCGCAAGATAATGCCCAAGTTTGGCTTCCGCAATTGCATCAGTTGATGGATTTATTCGGTGACTTCACGTCCTCCTTGGACGCCATCCGCTCTGGCCTGGCAAACCCACCTGCCGGGACACCCACCGGGTACTTTGAAAACTTTAAAAGCTGGGAAGAATGCACGCTTGCCATCCTGATGCTTAAAAAAGTCGGGAAGCTTTGGAATGGCGAAAACTGGTTAGCCCGAAGCTAACCCTATAACCGCGAAATCAAAAGCTCCCGCTGGAAGATCATTTCCTTCGGGAGATGCTCGTAAAGTTGAACGAACAATTCATCTTGAGAGATAACCTCACGTTTCCACGCCTCAATATCGATGGCTTGCAGGTCGGAAAAATTTTTCTGGGTAAAATTGGGCAACCCGGTAAAATCGAAATCCTCGGCCAATGGCATCCAGCCCAAAGGCGTTTCCGCCGCTGCCCTTTGTCCCCGGCAACGCTCCACAATCCATTTCAGCACACGCATGTTCTCGCCAAAACCTGGCCACATGAAAGCACCTTCCGCGCTTTTACGAAACCAGTTCACATGAAATACCAATGGTGGATTGCGGATAAGTTTGCGCATCTTGAGCCAATGCGCAAAGTACTCGCCCATGTTGTAGCCACAAAACGGCAACATGGCCATAGGATCGCGTCGGACTCTGCCGACCTTGCCCTCCGCCGCGGCAGTCGTCTCCGAGCCCAGCGTGGCGCCCAAGTATACGCCATGAATCCAATTAAAAGCTTGAATCAAAAGCGGTACATTGGTTGCCCTCCGACCACCAAAAATAATGGCGCTCAAGGGCACCCCTTGCGGATCTTCCCAGGCGGAATCAATGCACGGACATTGGGAGGCCGGCGCAGTAAATCGGGAGTTGGGATGCGCAGCAGGCGTATCACCTCCCGGCTTCCAAACATTGCCACGCCAATCTCGAATGTCTCCGGCAGGTACGGGACCCATGCCTTCCCACCACACATCACCGTCTTCAGTTAAAGCCACATTGGTGAATATGGTATTGGAGGCAAGGCTGAGCATGGCATTGGGATTGGACTCCATGGAGGTTCCGGGAGCGACACCAAAAAAACCGGCTTCAGGATTAATGGCCCGTAAGCGGCCATCCGGACCGGGCTTAATCCAGGCAATATCATCCCCTACAGTTGTCGTCTTCCAGCCTTTAAGACTGCTGGGCGGAACCAGCATGGCGAAATTGGTTTTACCACATTGACTGGGAAAAGCTGCGGCCACATAGGATTTTACGCCCTCTGGGGATTCGACACCCAGGATGAGCATATGTTCGGCAAGCCAGCCTTCATCACGGCCCAGAACGGATGCAATGCGCAGGGCAAAGCATTTCTTACCCAGCAGTGCATTGCCGCCATAACCACTGCCAAAAGACCAGATGGAACGATCTTCAGGAAAGTGGACGATATGCTTTTGTGCAGGATTGCAAGGCCAAGCCACATCCGCCTGCCCCGCCAAGATCGGTTGGCCTACGGAATGCAGGCACTTTACAAATTCTCCATTGCCAAGAACTTGAAGGGCGCGCGTACCCATCCGCGTCATAATACGCATATTGCAGACGACATAGGCGGAATCCGTAATCTGCACACCAATCCGTGCGATATCCGAACCCAGTGGACCCATGCTGAACGGAACCACATACAGTGTTCGACCGCGCATGCAGCCCTTAAACAGTCCGGTGAGGAACGTCTTCATTTCACCCGGCTCGCGCCAATTATTAGTTGGGCCTGCATCGTCTTTGCGGTTAGAACAAATGAAAGTGCGCTCTTCAGAACGGGCGACATCGTCCGGATGTGAGCGGCTATAAAAACTGCCAGGGCGTTTAACCGGATTCAGCCTGGTAAAGGTACCACATTGTACAAGCCCATCGCATAGCCGGTCATATTCTTCTTGAGAGCCATCGCACCACAAAATGGAATCGGGTT
>JAYSRH010000472.1:0-6954 GCA_043721115.1 Fibrobacteria bacterium
AGGCCCACGCAAATACCCAGCAGCGATGAACTGAGAGAAGATAAGTTGGCGGATCGCGTGTCCTTGGTGGAAAGATAGCGTTGCACGAATTGTTGATCACACCCGCGAATCGCCACTTCAAAAACGACATAGACAATCGAGGCTGTGAAAAAGGTCCTGTCGCTGTGCGGATTCCAGGAAAAATCGAATATTTTGGTCTTACCGGCCTCGGTGGCCAATTGCCAGGTTTTGAAAAATCCGCCCACGCCCTTCGCACAGAAATAAATGCACAGCAAACCACCGCCGAAAAAAATGATGAACTGGATGATGTCCGTGGTGGTAACGGCCTTGATACCCCCAAGTGTGGTATACAGCATCGCAAAAACAGCCATGGAAATGGCAACTACCCAAAATGGGGCTCCGGTTATTTTCATAAGCACTAATGAGGGGCCATATATGAGCATGCCCATGCGCAAAAGCAAGTGGCAGGAATAAAAGGACGCTGCCAGCACACGCACCGATCGAGAAAACTTGATCTCCAATAATTCATAGGCAGAGCGAATACCACTGGCCCGGAATCGGGGAATAAAAACCGTGCCCACAATAAAGATGGCGATCAAGGATCCAATATTGAGCATCAGAAGACGCATGTCGTTGGCATAGGAATCGGCGGGATTTCCCAAAAATGTGTTGGCGCTAACCGAGGTGGCGATTAGGGAGATGCCCACAGCCAACCAAGGCATATTGCCGCCCCCAAACATGAAGTCCTTGAAATTGGCATTGCGACGGGAGAAAAAGACACCTATCGAAGCCACCATCCCAAAATAAAGGACGATGACCAGCCAATCAACCAATGTGAACATTTCGTGGCTTTCCCTTCAGGCAGCAATAAAAACTTGCTCTTCTTTAACTTAGCATTTCCATGGGACTTTCTATTTTCTGAGTATGAAAATCACGGAATCCGAAATCGCACCCGATGCCAAGCGTTACCTACTCGACCCTGTCCGCATGATCCTGCTGGGGCTGGTAGTCGTCGCCATTTATGGGGGAGGAATTGTCTCTGCCGTTTGGGCTGGCCAACTAACCGTCAAGGTAACCCATTCGGGTGGGGAGCTTCCCATTATACCCTGGCTTTCCGCTTTCGGATTTGTGATATCCGGCATGCTCTCCGTGGTCTATGCGTTTTTCTTCCGGCCTAGGGAAGTGAGGCTCAGCGAATCGACCGTCGCCCTGTTGTGGTGGGATGGTACAGGAAAAGCCATGAAACGGGAACACGTTGAAACTATAAAGGTAACCGGCGCAAAAATAGTGCTTCAGGGGGGCGGAGAAACGCTGACCATTCCTCCTATTTTTTCAAATGCAAAAATGTTAAGCGAGCGATTGAAGACTTGGGTGCCCAAGTAAGGACTAGTAATCGACACGCACCCGGAGGCTACGGCCTTTGGAATCCGCCACATTCACAATACCTTGGTATCGAACCATTTTAAATGTTTTGGGATCGTAATACATGACAATGGTCGGCAGCAGCATGGCCAATAATGAATTTTTTGGCTCTATGACAATTGGTTTGCAGACCTGGTTGCCGGTTTCCTTGGGATGGACTTGGTATTTGGAATCTGAGTACGCGATAAATTTGTAATAATCCAACCTAGCCGGAACCACCATGTTAAATGAGACTTTCTTCCCCGCGGCGATTTCCGCCCAATGACTCTTGACGAATTCACCCACGCCGCCATTGATGACGCAAGGCTCAGGGACATCCAATGCCTTTTCCTTCCTCACTGCACGGGCCGAATCTCGGAAATAGGTGCGAATGCACGAGGCCTCGACCTTAGCACCCTCTTCATATCCATTGCGAAAATCCCGGTAGGAATAATCGGGTTTGAAAGGAAAGCGAACGAAATCCAAATGCAAATCGGCAATCAGCTTGCCTTCCGGGGACGTGAATTTAGTTTCTGTAGCGCTTATTTTTCCAGATTGGATGCGTTCTTGACGGGTCTCGGTATAGGCAGGGATTTGTCGTTCCGTATCGAACGCATAACCCTTGCACATAAGAGCCGTGGAATCCGATGCAGCCAGAACAGGTGCAGCAATTAATGCGTAAAAGAGGGACGCCTTAAGGTGCTGAATAGTGCTCGGTGCCACAGTCCTCCAAGGTACTTAAATGTCTGGCCAGTTGCTTGTGAGGAATAGGTATATTCATGGTATGAACAGATCCCTCGCACCTTCTGATAAATCAAAGCGGCGCGCTGGCGCCCCTTCCATGCACACCCTTCGCCACGCTTTTCTCACCATTATTTGGCCGCGTCGCAAGCTGCTATTACTGGGACTCTTACTTATTTTCATCAACCGGGCATCAGGTCTAGTACTACCGGGGTCAACCAAATTTCTCCTGGATGATGTCATTCCCCACCACAATCTGGATTTGCTCAAAATTTTATTGGCAGTGGTAGGCTTGTCCATACTTGTCCAATCCGCCACGTCCTTTGCCTTGACCAAACTCCTGGCGGTTGAAGCCCAGCATCTCATCTCCCAGCTACGCCTCCAGATGCAAAAGCATATTGTACGGTTACCGGTGGGATTTTTCGACAGCACAAAGTCAGGAGTCCTGCTTTCCCGCATCATGAATGATCCGGAAGGTGTCCGTAACTTGGTGGGAACGGGGGTAGTGCAACTGGTGGGCGGCGTGTTAACTGCGGTGGCTTCTTTTTTCTTGCTGGTCCGCATAAGCTCTTGGTTAACCGTGGCAAGTCTTTTTCCATTGATTCTTTTCAGCTTTATTTCCTTCAAGGCGTTCTCCCGAATCCGTCCCATTTTTCGCGAGCGGGGTAAAATTACCGCAGAAGTTACCGGTCGCCTCACGGAAACCCTAGGGGGTATCCGCGTCATCAAAGGATTCCACGCTGAAGATAGGGAGGTAAAGGTATTTGATGCGGGAGTAGCCAAGTTATTCAATAATGTACGGAAATCCATGACCACCACCAGCTTGGTTACCAGCTCCGCGACCTTATTGCTGGGCGTGACCAGCGTGCTTATCATGGGTATAGGTGGGCTTCAGATTTTGAAGGGCGCGATGACCGTGGGCGATTTTATCGCCTTCACTTTATACCTGGGTTTTCTGGTGGCACCGATTGTGCAAATGAGCAATATCGGCTCTCAATTGACCGAAGCCTTTGCAGGTCTGGATCGCATGGAGGAAATTCTCTCGCTCGCCCCCGAAGGGCAGGAACCGGAAAGAATAGTGGAACTAAAACGCATCGAAGGAAAAATCGCGTTTCAAAATGTGCATTTTAGCTATGACACCGGCAAGGAAGTATTGAAAGGCATAAGCCTCGAAGTTGCCGCGGGAAGTGTAACGGCACTGGTGGGCAGTTCGGGGTCGGGCAAGACCACCTTGGCGGGCTTGGCCGCATCCTTTTTGCGTCCCAGCCAAGGCAAAATCTTAATCGATGATGTCGATGTGACAACGGTTAAACTGGAAAGCTATCGCCGAAATCTCGCCGTTGTTCTGCAGGATGAATTCCTGTTCGAAGGCACTATAAAAGAAAATATTTTATTTGGACGACCGGACGCTACGGACTCGGAATTGGCTGACGCAGTTCAAGCCGCCAATCTCAAAACTTTTGTGGCCAGTCTGGAAAAAGGTTTGGACACGCTGATCGGTGAACGAGGCGTAAAACTTTCCGGCGGCCAACGGCAAAGAGTCGCCATCGCCCGCGCACTATTGGCCGATCCACGGATTCTTTTCTTGGATGAAGCCACTTCCAATCTCGACGCGGAAAGTGAAATGCTTATTCAGGAAAGCCTGGCGGGTTTGATGCAGGGTCGCACAACTTTGGTTATCGCCCACCGGCTGTCTACCATCCGTAGAGCCAATCAAATTCTGGTGGTGGAGGACGGAAAGATAGTTGAGAGGGGGGACCATGACGCTCTAATCGCCAAACAGGGCCGGTACTTCCAGTTGTTTACGTACCAATCCCGGATTTAAATCACGGGATGTACTGGATCTGAAATCCAAACCGTTCCGTTTGAATAAAATCCGTGGGATCCAGTTTCCCGGCTTTACCAAACATCCACGGATAGGGTGTAATGTCTGATTCCAATAATAAGGTTCCATAGGCCCCTTCTTGCGCTAACAAATTGGCGCGATGGACATTGGCAACGACAAGGGCGGCCCGCGTTAAAATGCTGGTTTCACCCACTTGCGCCCCTATTATCAACGGAAATCCGGCCACGCGACATTTTTCCGCGAAATCAAGGGAGCGGATCAGCCCCCCCATTTTCGATACCCTCAAATTGACAATAAAAGTGTCTTCGCTCCCCCGCAACGCTTCTAAATGCCTTGGGACTAGAGCGCTTTCATCCAAAATGATCTTTATCGGAATGGCATTTTCAGCGATTTTTTTAAATCCAACATAGTCGAATGCTTTCAAGGGCTCTTCGATGGCAAAAGGAAGGAAGGGCAGGGATTTCAAATAAGTACACGCATCCATCGAGTCTTGCCAAAGGTTATTGGCATCCAATCGAATACGAATATCGCGCACTCCGTCCTTTAAAAGAAAATTTATTTTAGCCTTGTCGATATCGAGATTGCCGGAAATCTTTATTTTGAAATCGGTAAACCCAAGCGCTAAATAACGCTTTACCTGGGACCTGAATTCTTCTTCGGACGAATCACTGAGTACCGCCGTGTACTCAAACGTCCCTGCGAGTTCCGGAATCCCCAGCGTTTTCTCGATGGATTGGGATTGGTCCTTGGAAAACATATCGAGCATCGCCAGTTCCATGGCGCACCATGCAGCTGGGTGGACATCGATTAAACTTTCATTTGTTTTTACCCATTCTTTCAGGCTGTCCATGTCCTTGATGCTGGCCATTTCAGACTGGTGGCGCGTGAAAAAATCCAAACAACCCGGCACGTCCTCTCCAGTTACGTATTCGCGAGGACAGCTTTCACCCCATCCCACGGCCCCATTTTTTGATTCCGCTTTGACGAGCACACTTTGGGTTTTCTTACGCTCCGCGCTATGGTGTTTGAAGCCTGTCTTGAACGGGATATCCAAGGGGGCAATGGTCAGTTTTTTGAGCGCCATGATTCCAAATCGAATTCGAGGTTCTTGGCATATAACAGCGGCATGGGTTTAAACTGCAATTCTCGTTGCCCTTTAGCAAGAAAATGTCGTTTGTACGCTTCAAAAGCTCCTGCTTGTAACAATCGGATTTCCAAGGGCTTGAGCCTGTTGCTGCTGCGTTTGGCCTTGTATTCAAGATTTGCGGCTTGTAGCAGTTTATCCAAAGCACTTCCCATGGCATCCGCCGGCTGCATTAATTCACATTCGAGATAGAGTAGATACCGGAAATTTTCTTCGTCGGCCAGCATTTGGAAAAAATGAATATGCATTCCCATTTCGGACTCAATCGCTTTAATGGCTGCGATAACCTGGCTTTCATAAAGCTTTTCACCGGTAATATTAGTGACCCCTTTTCCCTTTTGCAAGAATCGCAAAGTCGGAGTTCTCTTGAACTGGCCGACCACTTGCACAATATCATTCATGGCGTACCGATACAGTCCTGAGAAAGTGGTGATGAATACATAATATTCCGGATTCTGTTTAATTTCTTGGAGTCCCAAAAAGTGTCGCTCACTGCTTTCCCATGCAGTCCGTTCCACAAACTCGAAAAAATAATCCTGTAGGGTTGGGACCCCTTCGCCGGTATTTCCATCTACTGTAAGCGTCCCACGAAATTCGCTGGAGAGATAACCCAATTCAAACACGCGTGCCTCAGGAGGCAACTTGGATTTTAATTTTGCAATCGCCATGCCACAACTTCCGCCAGTCCAACTTGTGACAAGTTTCAAATAGGGCCATAGCGAGGAAAAATCTGCGCCCAAAGGAGCCTTAAGTATTTTCTGTAATTCTGCCGCCCTGGCTGGCTGCGGCCGTATGCGGGCCGCAATGGCTGCCGTAAAACGGGGTTCGAGCCGATCCAGGTACTTTGCCTTACCGGAACGGATATCCTCCACTAGCTCGGTACTGCGCTGAGAAATAATCTCCAGCATTTTGAAAAAAGTCGAGGGATTTGCGCTGCCCATATGGGTGATATTTTTTTCCGCCAATGCCAACCGCACAATCAGGTAATACTTTATTTCTGAATCCTGGATTTCGAATACTTCATAGGGCACTACATATTTCGCCCTTGCCAACATCGGCATATTTCGGTAAGTCAATCCAGAGGCAGAACCGTATGGCAGTCCTGACGGAAGCTGTCCCTCAATAGCCGGACTGACCACCCCCAACATTTTTCCTTGAAAGCCTTCAGGGCAAAAACGAAATTCTATGCAGGCAAAAATCTTTTGCAATGCATACAGCCGGGTCAAAGCGGTGCCGATCAGAGGAATGTATTTTGGCAGTCCGGTAGTGCCGCTGGTTTGATGGTAAAGTATCGGCGATTCTTCCGTGAGCATCGCTTTCCCGGTTTTTTCCTGTTCTTCGATATAAGGCCTTAAATCCTCATAGTTTTGCACCGGTACTTTTTCCAAGTACGCCTTGTGGCTGTGGATTTCAGAGAATCCATGCGCCTTTCCAAAAACCGTGTCTCGATTCTGCAGTAGGATTTTCCGCAGTACGTGTTCTTGCGTCTTTTCCGGATTCTGGGCTGCCTTTGCCAAGGAATGGTACAGGGTTGCGCGCAACACGGTCATCTTCACCGCCAACAGGAAGTTGAGGCATACATCCCGCCAGGAAATAAACGGGAAATCCTGATTTTCAATTCCAGCGATAAAAGGAGTTTTCATCTGTGAAACAAAATCCTGTGGATACTGATCATTGGTGAGACCCAACTCCCCCACGGTCCGATTCACGGGCAAAAAGTGCGTTCCAAAAACCATGTCCCAAATTATCGTGGTATTGCTGAAATTCGTATTCGATTCGGACGGAATTTTCGAATGATGCCATCGGTGCAATTCTGCGCTGC
>JAYSRH010000473.1:0-6937 GCA_043721115.1 Fibrobacteria bacterium
CCTTCATCATCCAGAAGTGTGCCGTCGATGTCGGTGATGACGAGGCGATAGGGAGAAAAGGGCATAATTGGCTAGAACTTATAAAAAGTCGTCAGCGGCTATTTAAATGTGATAACTATTGTTGTTGTAACAAATAAAACGTATTATTATTGCCTGGGAGGTTCCTCCCAAAACCAAGGAATGAATATGTCGGCTCAAATGACACCTCTGAAAAATGGCCCCTTAAAAGTTGAGGGGGACTTTTCGCTCAATGATTCCGCAGGCAAACCCTTTACGCTGGAGGCCGGAAAAGCCGCCTTCCTTTGCCGCTGCGGCCTAAGTTCTAAAAAACCGTTTTGCGATGGATCGCATAGCAAGCAGGGTTTCGCCTCCGAGGTAGTCGCTCCCTAAGCCCTGCTCAAAGACCTCCGGCCCCCTCGAGGGGGTTTGTTTCATTTCTTTCTTTGCCAAGAGGCATTAACATTCCTCTCTTTAAGGTATGCCTCGGATTCTACTGCCGGAATCGGACGAAAAACTGCTTGATGAATGTGAAGTGGAAACTTTTCGTTCAGGCGGCAAAGGCGGCCAACACGTAAATAAGACCGATAGTGCCGTGCGCCTTCGCCATCTGCCAACAGGAATTGTGGTGATGTGCCAACAGGAGCGCAGCCAGTTTTTAAACAAATGTATTTGCCTGGAAAAGCTGCGCGAGAAGGTTGCAAAACTGAATATAGTGCCCTTGGTGCGCAAGACGACTAAGCCTCCCAAGTCCGCGAAACGCAGCAAAAAGAAGGCAAAATCGTTGCAGTCGAAAAAAAAGCAGTCGCGTAATAACAACTGGTCCGACAATGAGGATTAATTCAAAAAAAGTTTTCCCTAAGTTATCAACGGAAAAACGCCACGCACTAAAGGAGGATACTGTTCATTAAATATTGAAAACTTTATGTATGGGCTCGTTTTCTTTGCCCCGATTTTTGGTTCATCATTTGTGTTAAACCTTTAAAAGGAGAGAAAAGTGGCTTCAGCGAAGATTCTCAAAGAATGTATCAAGGCGATTCAATCCCACAATTTTGATAAGGCAGCAAAATGCCTGGAGGACAATTTTCAATTCCTCGGCGCCGACCACAAACCGATTAGCAAGCAGGAATGGCTCACGCTACACAAGGCATTGGGCCACGCCTTTCCGGATTTTTCTTTCAATCTTGTTGTATTGGAAGAAAACCATGGAAAAGTTACCGGCCACTTTTCTTTTACCGGCACCCATAAAGACACCTTGGATCTTCTGCTCTTAGGCATCCGACTTCCTGCCACGGGGATGTCCATTCAATTGCCGGTAGAAAATTTTACCGCACAATTTCACGGCGTTCTCTTGCACCTTCTGGAAATGCAACCGGTTATGGATGGCGGGTTTGCTGGGATCCTCAAACAACTGCACGTAGCTGTGCCTGGCTGATGCAGGGGAGTTATAAAGGAGTACAGTCGACTCGACTATAATGGAAGTGATGGACTCTCAGTTAAAAGGCGAACTTGATCCGCGTTTCCAGAATGTTCGCAGTAAAATTGTCGGCGTCCGTATCATTGAAATAGTGGAAATACAAAAGCGATACGGACGTGTTGGTTAGGAAATCCCAATCGGGATGATTTTTTCCGAAGGCACGCAGAAAGCATGTCGCTCCCAAGCCCACGGTATGGCTGGTGAATGGTCTGAGTTTATAGTCAACGGCATCGAAAATATTCGGCTGGTTTTTCGCATACTCACCGAAATCGACGCCCGTCTGAACGTAATAGCGATACTCCGGACTTAAGATCCAGTTGGGAGTAATGTATTTGTTCAATTTGAGTGATAGGGTGTTCGATTTTAAGTTCCAATCATCCCAGTAGTAGCGGTATGTGATGATGAATGAGCCATCCATACCTGGCATGAATTTGCTTATCTCGGCCCAGGCTGCTTGGCGGTAGCGCATGTTGGGGTGACGTTCGATTATAGTATCCTTATTCAAAACATTATCGGCTTGGTCGAGCAATGCTTTCCTGTAAGGGTCGCTCAAAAATCCATGGTTGCGCATGCCATCCGCGCCCATACGCAGAACGGTGGTCGGTGAAAGCAATTGCGAAATGGTTAAGGAAGCTTGATGCGTTTCCTTAAATCGATTCAGCATGGCCCCGTCGCCCAAAATCTCGCCAACGGAGTCCAAAGTATATTGACCTCGTAGCGTCACGGTAAGGTTTTTCTGGAGAAACTCTTGAGTCAAGCTGCCAATAACGGATTGAGATGCGTAATCCACTTCTTGACTGAAGTAATAGCTGCCGGATACTTTGATGTTTTCGCCTAGACCCTGTTCCAGCCCGCCGATAATCTGCCCCCGATTCTTGATGAAGTCGGACTTGCTTTGCCGCTGTGGTCGTGAAGCCCCGCTGACCCCATCAATGGAAGGTGGCACGGTGGTTTGATCGAGCTCTACATCCAACAGGATCTGGGTTTTTTGCCAAAGGGTTTTGGCTAAGGAGAAGGCAGATGTGGCTACGGTATTTTCATGATTGTCTTTAAAGTAGTACGTGGTGTATTCCACCTGATCGGCTTGCGAAAGCAAGGTGGTCGTTAGGACCGCAAGTAAAAAAACCATACAGGAGCTGCGGCTCCATCGAATCATTTCGAACATCCACACCCGCCACCTATACCGGTTGGCCCGCCGATGCTTCCTTCACGCGTTGAGAAAAATTTTTGCTCTAAGGTTTGCTTGGAAAATTGGCCACCTGGCTCCATAATGGGATCCGCCAGTTTCTCCCGCTCATAGGGCTTAACAGCTGCGCAGGCGGACAGGAGCAGTGCTCCCGCACCGATTGCAATCTGGACTATCGTGCCGCATCCCCACCAAAGATTGTTTTTCATGGCTTTTCCTCTAGTAATTTCCTGGCCTCGGCTTCCATGGATTTTAATTCTCCGGAACCGGAACCGTAACCGTCAAACCGGTTGCGCAGCATTCCCTTTTTGTCGATGAGAAACGCTGAGGGCATTCCGCCGAGGTCGAATTTTTCCGCGGCTTCGTGTTTGGCATCGTGCAGGTAGACGAGCGATGTGTCCGAGTTCTTTAGAAAATCAACGGCCTTGTTTCGGTTTTCATCAATGCTTATCGCCACGATCACCAGAGCTGGATTTCGATTGCGCATCTGGCCAAGTTCAGGCAGCGACTTTTTACAGGGCGGGCACCAGCTTGCCCAAAAATCGACCAGGACCACTTTGCCTTCTAGTTGGCGCAGGCTCATCTCACCGTTGTTTTTGAGGAGATCCGGAAGGCTGAACGACGGAGCCATAGATCCCGGTTTAGGCCCCGAACCTGCCCATAGTGGGGCCGCTGCTAAGCTTAAAGCCATAGTCAAACCGAAGGCCAAAAAATGCGGACGAAGCAAATGAATCAAATCCTTGTACGCGTTATTTTGTGTAGTTGGAATTGTTGAATTGCGTTCCCATATCCATCCATTCAATCAAGGACAATAGGTCGACATTTTCTTTCGCAAATGGGTTTACGCGCCCTGTCGAATCCTTTTGCCAGAGGGTGCTGTGGTTGTAGGACGTAGGCCGATATAGGGTTTCGTTTTTATCGGCCAACTGTTTGTTGAGCAGAACCCACGCCAGCGGACTTTCTCGCGCGCCGTCCGGGGTGGCGTAACGCATTTTGTTTCCGGCTTTGGCGGTGGCATACCCATTGTCGTTGGTTAAGGTGGCGTAAACATTGGCGTTGCTGTGGTTGTTCAAGGCAGTATCCGGTATATTTTCGAGAACCAAGCTGCCACCAGAATCTTTGGCAGTTGCCACGGCGTGACAGGAGTTGCAACGGCGATTCAAGATAGCTTGTACAGTAGCGGTTTTGCCGGGGTAGTAAAGACTCATGAAATCCAGAGTATCCTTGCGGGCGGATGGGTGTTCGGTGACTTTCTGGGCATTGTAGAAACCGGAGAGGTAGTTCTTGGTTTCCGCGAATAGATTTCCTGCTGAGGGTTTAAAGACCACGGAATCATTCACGATTTTGAAGTAGTTGATGTCCTGATCTTTTTCCCTTGCGCCATGGCATCCCGTGCACATGCGCTTTTCTCCAGGCATAACGTTGATCCATTGCAATTGGTTGACGAGCATCATCCCGTTTTCATCAAGTGTTTGCAAATGCAATGCCGTATTCGCCGGTACTTCCAACGAGAGGGAGCCGTCGGCTCGCACATCTCCGTATCCAATCACGTGTTGTTTCTCGAATTCGGTGCGGCCTACGCCTTCCATGGAACGATATTGGGCGGACATGGGCACGGCTTCGATCACGCGAACAAATTTCGCCAAACCCTTACTCCTATCGATGCCGCCGTTGAGGAGATCCTTGGCAGACATATGGCCGTCATTGTCTTGGCGGCTGTACACATCTGCGTCAAAGAATTTTCCAGTGGTTACGCCGTTCTTGAGCGCATCCGTGATGGAAGGATTCATGGCAAAGGGTTTGGGGGCAGGGCCGCGCGGCGCGACTACAATGGGGTCGTAATCATTGCTTAAGGGATCGGCGTGTATGAGTTTTAGATTTCCGCCATCCTTATCCATTATGAACAGATCGTAATTTACGTATGCATTCTTGACGTCATTTCCAGCTTCATGGGCCGATTCCGCTACTAATATTTTTTCCCGGCCTCCGTCCATGATGGGGTAGGGCGTTTTGAACAATGCATTGGAGGCATTCCGGGTTGTGTTGTAGGGGCTAGAACTGGAGGTGAGAACCTCGGGAGCGGAGGTGAATTTTGAGAGGTCCACGATGCTGATAGCCCCACCTTCAAACTGGGAAGCCCTGTCCATCAGCGAAGCGACTAGTCCGCCGTCATGCAATTCTCTAGCTTCCAAAAATGTGCGTGAACCGCTGGTTTGCGAGCCAGTGAAGGTTTCGTCAGCGCCATACAGAACAAACTGACCGGTGCCATCCGGATTAACGGTAAACAATGGCATCTTATTTGGGTCGCCTAAATGATCCCAGCGCGTAAAAAATATCTTGCCACTGGAATGGACAAATGGATTTTGATCGTGGCTTTGGTTAAATGTGATCTGGCGAACGTTCACCAAGTTTCCGCCTACGCCACCCATTTCGCCTACAAAAAGTTGGGGCACCGCTCGACGTTCATATTCATCCAGAATCTGATTGCGCGTGGATCCGAACACGATATGGGTTGCATCGATATAGGCTGGATCCACATCGTCCCCAATTTCCGGACTGGTCAACTGGATCAAATGTGTTCCGTCTACATTCATTTCATAAATACCCCAATGCTGGTTCCGCGACGTCTGAGTGCTCGGTTTGCGCATCGAAAAAAGTATCCTTGTGCCATCAAAAGAGACTTCCGGATCCAACGCGGCGCCCCAATCGTTGTGATTCTCGACGGCACGGGTCCATTGCGCGGTCAAATTGGTGAGTTTTCCGGTTGGGGAAATCGGTGACAGGAGAATAATGTCCGTACCCGGATAAAATTCATTGGGATTGCTCGCCATCGCCACGTTGTCGTTCATACTCGTGCCGCCTACACTGGGCTCCTTAACAAAAATGAGCTTGCCCTCACCATAGCGCTCCATGATTTGATCGGCGGGTTCGAGACAGGCGGTTAGCAAGGCAGCGGCACAAAATGTCGTTAGGTATCGAGTAAGATTCATGGGGTACCTCGTGAACTTTTAATAGTATTTCTGCACTCCGAGCAATACAACAAAGTTCTGAGTCATGGACGGTTGACTCCGAATTTTTTGGGAATAGATATGGTCGCGCACGCCATAGTTCAATGCCCATCTGCCATTCTTGGGTCCGTATGGAATATTCATACGATTTCCAAAGCCCAAGACTCCACCTATATTAGGCACTCCTCCTTGGTAGATCGCTGTAATTCCACCCGTAAAATAGGGATAAAGTCCCCCGGCTATGCCTGTGCCATGCGCCAGGCCCGAGTAAGTGTACCCACCCAGGGCTTCTGCTGTAATCATAAAGCTATGCGGGAAAACACCACCTCCGACCACGCTTTTCGAAAATGAAGATTGCACAGTTCCAACGCCCGAAGTGAATTCAAAGAAAAAGGCTTGGTCTTTTGGGAACACGTCCCAGTATAGGTTTGCGTAAGGATTGCTGCCAAGAACTTCCGCATTGTAAAACCCCGCGAATAGGCCATAGGATTGGTCAAAATCACGCGCTGGGCCTTGAGACATCGAAGTGCGTACTGGGCGGTTCTCGTCCTTTGATGATTCCGAATTGGCGCTGGGATAAAGCGGGGCAGGTGCTTTAACCGGCACATAGACCGTTTCCGCAGCAGCCCGGCCCAGTGGGTGTTCAGTAGGCGCTTTGGTTGGAGCTGTTCTCCGGGTTCCGGCATGTCCGGTGAGAATGCCAAGGGCGATAAGACAAACACAAACCGAAAACGGTCGCAGCCATTGATTCGAATGGACTTTAGGCTTGGTGTTAACCGAAAGCAAATAAAACTCCCAGGCTGGAGGATTGAAAAATCAGGAGTTCCTGCCGATTGTCGGCCTTATTGTGGATACGCGTAAATAACTGCTTGGTTTCAAAGCGTATGCCGATTCTTGAATTGATGTAATACCGAATGCCGCCTCCAAAATTGACTCCAATTGAGGATACGGTCTGGTCGCCTACGGAATTAATCGGTACAGTTAGGAAAAGGCCGCCGCCGATGATGCCATATGGCACGGTTTTCTTGGAGTCGGCCAAGTCTAAAATCGCGTTTA
The DNA here is from genome assembly GCA_043721115.1 of Fibrobacteria bacterium. GTDB lineage: Bacteria > Fibrobacterota > Fibrobacteria > UBA11236 > UBA11236 > Chersky-265. The sequence goes on from JAYSRH010000473.1 coordinate 6,725, forward strand.
GAGTCACTGGATACAGGGTAGCAGTGCGGCCCATAACCTGATCCGTGGCCAGTTCGAGATTTACGGGATGATAATTCATGGAAAGCCGCATTCCAATGACTGCGCTAGCGCCCATCAGGCCGGCTGCCGGGCTAAATTCATATTGAGCCCGGGGGGTGTCCGTCAGCTGCCCAAGATTTGCATTGGGCGGAGTTGTTGCAAATGCGCATTGCA
>JAYSRH010000474.1:0-6917 GCA_043721115.1 Fibrobacteria bacterium
CAGTTCTAGGCAAAATAGATGAAGCCAACAAGCAAGCAGTTTCCGATGACCTTACGGTTTGTGCTTAACCTTTTCCTGCTGATTTTCTTGGCCATTCCGACTGTAGCAGAATCCCTGTTGTCCCAACACCAATTTGAACGCGTACTGGAAGACACTCCCGCAAAACTGGTATTAGAAATTTCCAATCCGGACTTTAACTTAGTTCGCGTAGATGAGGCAGGTACCTTTCAAGTGACCTGTAACGGGTGTTCCCGAACCGGAATTCCCGGTTCCCCAGATTTACCAGTATATCGATTTGACGTGATTACAGGTACTTCCGCTCCACAAGTAAAAATCAATATCCTCGAGACGGAGACTCGCACAGTGATGGGGGGTATTTCGCCCTATCCGAATTTTTTATCGCCCACAAAAATGGAATACCACGCGGACGTCCGCCTCTTCCGCGAGGCAGCCAATCTAGAGCCACGATTGCTCAATGTCCGCGCGCTCAGAGGCGTGCCCATTCGAGGCATTGAAACGCCTTTGACACTTTGGTCCGAATCTGGTAAAACTTTAACCTTGATCAAAAGAATGCAGGTTGAAGTTCAGTTTGCGGGAGTTTTAGGCCAACGGGCGACAAATAGATTGTCGGAAGCTTTCGCCTCTGCTGTAAAAAATTCGATCGGCGGTGCGTATCTGTACCGATCCGATTCACCGGTTGCCTTGCGTAAGAGCTCGGCTGCACATTTCGAATTGGGAAATCGGTTTATCCGGTTTAAAATTGGTGACCGCAATTTGGAAAATTTGGATGAGGACCGCGTCTATGGAGTTTCCTTTTCGGATTTAGTACGTGTCTCGACGGATTTGAACGGGGTGAGCATTGCCAACTTGCGAATGTATACAGGTCCAAACGACAGTTTACCCAGTACCATGCACGCGCAAATTTTAGCTGGAACTTTGCGGGAAATCCCCATTGAAATTCTCGATAAAAATGGGAATACAACCTTTGATGAAGGGGATTCGGTGCGCTTCTTTGCACATGGAACCAGCCTCTGGACTCGGCTTCCCGGAAACCGTGGCCCCATTCGTTATGAATTCACTTCGGATCCGTATTCGTTTGAGAATTATTATTTCCTCGATTTTTCTGAGAGTGGGAAATCGGATCCAGCGTTACGGCTTAGCGTTTCTCCTTCTCTGCCGATAGTTGCGCCAGCTAAAACCTCCTCCTATAGTTATCTGCGTGCTGAAAAGGATTTGCAAACCGCGACGTGTGACATTACTGGACATAAGGATGAGGAAACGGGCTTTGATTGGTTCTGGCATTGGAATGGAAACCTCTGTGGATCTACCACTCTTATGTCGCTATCCAAATTGCAATTGGCTAGTGAAGAAACCGATTCCCTTCCGGACCTCGATCAAAGCATACCCGGAGACTCCCTATATGTGGGTCTTTATTTCGCACAGCTACGCCAGGATAGTGGCTCTACTGTTTTCTTTGGTGGTAAAGGTGAAAGTCTCGACATCTTGCGTGTGCCGGTTCAGGATACGTCCGTACATCCCACGCCAAACTATTCACCTGGCAATTATTATGTTTGGACTAAGCCTGTCAAGGATGCCCCGGTATTTCAATTGGACTCACTAAAATGGTCCCGGGACCGTCGCTTTGAGGGATATACGGTGAGTTATCGCCGCAAACATATTTTTTCTGGAAAGCCGCTTTGGATATACCCGACTGAATTCGGAAAGGCCGTTTCTTATAAAGTAGCAGGTGGGGAAGGGGTGCAATGTTTGCGCATAGAAGATGGCGTGGCGGTGCGACGGATGGTTCTGAATGGGCAGGAAACGTTTACTGACAGTCTGTCAAAGGGCGCTGATGCGAAATATTTTTTATACAAAAATTCAGCTGCATTGCCTCTGGCAAACATTGAATTGCAATCGTTACCTTCAACGGGTACATCGCTTCGGAATCTCGAAACAGGAGATGGCGAAAATCCCGAATACATAATCATAACCGCGAGCCCTCTACTCCAACAAGCCATGGCGTTAAAAGACTATCGAAACAAGGCTTCGCGTAGCCTGCATGTGCGTACTTCCGTGGTGCGCGTAGAGGACATTTACCGCCAGTTCTCCAGCGGTAGAATGTCACCGATAGCCATTCGGGATTTTCTGCGCTGGGCCTATGCCGGTTGGGGTGCTAAGAGCAGCGATTCCCGCGCGCTCAAATATGTGCTTTTATTTGGAGATGGAAATTATGATTATCGGAATATAAGAGCTTCGGTTATGAAATCCGCTCCACCAAATTTAATCCCTCCTTTCGAGTGTTTTCCGTATGACAATGACGAAATTGCAACTGATGATTTTTATGCTGCACTCGATTCTACTGAAAACGATTTGCTCAATATCGGCCTCGATGTTTCAGTGGGTCGACTTCCACTACAGTCAACGGATCAGGCAGAGGCTTATCTGCAAAAAGTCAAAGACTATGAAGATCCCAATAAGGCGGGAGAATGGCGCTCGCGTGTTATTCTGACAGCCGATGATGCCACTCAGCGTGGAACTGATGATGGCTATGATCCAATTACAGGTGGCCACACTACCGATTCCGATAGATTAGGCCGAGAGAGCATCAATGCGAATGAGCCTGCCGTTTCCGTGGATAAAATTTATTTGCTGGATTACCCTCTGAATACATCCTACCACAAACCTGAAGCTACAGAAGACTTACTTTCCCTCATCAACCGCGGTACCCTTATGGTCAATTATGTAGGGCATGGCGCGTCCAACCAATGGGCGGATGAGGCCTTGCTTTTGACAAATGATGCACTCTCGCGGATGCACAATGAAGGGCGTACACCCATGATAAATGCCTTTTCTTGCACCGTAGGTCGATTTGAAAGTTTGACTGGTGAAGGTATGAGTGAACAATTTGTGAAACAGAAAGGTGTTGGTGCGATAGCTGCCGTTTCATCAACTCGGGAATCCTTTCCCGGACCAAATCTTGCTTTGGCAGGGGCATTTTATCGACGGGCCTTTCCACCTGATTCGGCTCGTGAGGGGCAAACCATTGGCCAAGCATTACAATTCGCTAAAAATAGTTCTGAAACATTTGCTCAAGGTGGTGATCGCAATGACCTCAAATACGCACTCTTGGGCGAGCCCGTGCTAATGCTCCGCAAGCCAAAGTTGGGCGTTACCATTATCCAAGCACCGGACACCCTTAAAGCATTGGATTGCAGCGCCATCACGGGCAAGATTTCCGGTGGCAGTGGGGCTGGTTTTGTAAACATTAAAATAGTTGCGGGTTCGATTCACAAGACCTATGTCATAGGTCATAACATGACAGCCCAAGATGTCGATAAGCGAGGGAACATTTTATTTGAACGAACCATTCCCTATAAGGACTTCACCTTTTCCAGCGACTATTTCATCCCTAAACAAATTTCCTTTGGAGATTCTACAGCCCAGATCCTTTTCTTCGCCTGGGATGCTAAGGAAGAGCGCGAAGGTATGGCAGTCAAACAGAATCTCCACATTAAGGGAACCGCCACCAGCGCGTGCGCCACAGACACTGACGGAAAAGGACCCCGTATTCAAATCACCGGCTGCCAAAAAAAGGAAACCGATGCTATCGACTTTCCAGATCGAGTGAAGCTGCCAATACCGTATTGTCTGCAAGTTCAGGTACAAGATTCCACGGGTGGCGTGCTGACCGGTCAGGGGCCAGATGAGGGAACGACGCTGGAAATTCCCGGCATCCTTGAGCCATATCATCCCCAACCTGGCATTGATGATCTCTATTACAAAACCTATCAGCTTTCTCTTGACAAGAAAACCTTTAGGCCAGGCCAACATTTGCTCAAAGTATCGGCCCGGGACGGCTATGGTAATATCAGCGTACGGCAGATGGTGATGGACCTGACAGCGGATAGCTCCTTGCAAACTGTGTCTGCGTATAATGTTCCCAATCCCATGAAGCGCAACGGGACCACCTTTTATTTTTCCACTATCATACCTACGGGAGACGTCGACTTTGCCGACTTAAGCAATGCCGTGGATAGGGTAGAGTTTGAAATCCATGTGTTCAACCAGTCAGGAAAAATGGTCAAGGCCTTTCAGCACGCTTTAAGCGGAGAAATTCGCTGGGACGGGCATGATGAATGGGGCCAACTTTTGGCCAACGGGGTGTATTTTTACAAAATCACGGCGAGTCAGAGTTTGGCTAGTTTGGCTGGTGCTCGGCCAAGCTACCGCACTCTCAGTTCAAAGCGCAATGTGCTGATCATTTCCCGCTGAAAATGAATATCGTGACCAATTTTGTTACGGTCCATATTTTCTGAAAACCATTCCATTTGGTTCCACCCCGACTGGGATATTTTTAATCAGGCTTTTGGATGGAATGTCGATAACGCTACCCGTACCGGCTTTGCTGCATCGATAACGGTTACTGTTTTGCTTTTTTCATTGTCGGCATACGCCATGATAAAATTCATGCCCGATGCGGCCAGGCACAGTGAACCCAGATCCGGACTTAGAGCGAGGTGATTATGATAACCAAGGGTAGCAGGGAAACTCCAAGGCAAATCGTTGGAGTTTCCGAACGGAAGTTCGCTTAAGGCAAATACTTGCGGGTGGTACCGGATTCCGATTTAAATTCAATGAAATAGGGCTCTGTGCCTGTAGGGTAAGTGAATGTGAGTCCGCCGACTTTAGACTCATCACCTTTGCCTAGTTGATCCTTATCGCTGAAATGCCCGATTTTGGCGGTGGGTGTGAAGACATTTCCTTGACGATCAACTAGGGTAAAACCTTCGCTGCTAAAAAGGATTGGGCCGGAAGAGCCGTTAAAAGCCCTGACCTGCACCTTCAAAGCGGTCGGACCGGGTTCCAGCTTTACGATGCCAAGTAAAATGCCATATTTGTTGATGCGAAAATCAGGGCGTTCCCCTAAATCCACTTCGTCGTTATCATACATCAAATAAGTATTGAGATTGATTTTTCGGATTTGGGACCAAAGATCCTTCATTTCCGCAGATTCACCACCCATGATTAAGGCAAGCTTATTCATTTTATAATCAGCAACAATACCCGCCGTCGGCTGGGTTGCAGCTGCTTTAAAATCCGTCTCGATTTCGGATAGTTTTTTGGCTGCGTATTCCTTACGAATTCCCGCAACCTTGGATGTGGCTGAACCGTGTCCTCCGCCTAGGCTTTCTGCGGTCTGTAGAAAGCGGAAGCCGCTTTCAGCTTCTTCACTGCTGCCCAATTTCAATCTTTGCATGCCAATGTCTTCCAAAGTCTGCGTGAACAAAGCTTGATTGGCAGGATCAGGATTCTGAGTCAAAAGACTTGCGACGGTATCTTTGAGAATATCCAGAAACTCTGCTGTGGGATCTTCTTTTGCGCGCAAAGCCATCGCCTGAATATTGACCAACGTGTAATTTTTAGGAAATTCCGGGGATACTTTGCCTCTTTTCAAAGCCTCCTCATATTGCATCAAAGCGTGCAGCGGGTCCCCGGCCTTGCGGTAAGTATCACCAGAAGCTTCTTGGCGTGACCGACAGCCCGTCAGGAAAAAAGCCAGCATCAGAGTGCTCCATAGCATTGCCTTGGTAGTCTTCATCTTTTTTCCTTTTGTTTTCCACCGCATTTGGAACTTGCCAATGTCGGTTGGGTTTTCAATAGTAGCCCGAACCTTAGAACGAGAGAAAAAATAATTGAAGCTGGCCACCTTTTGGGTGAATTTTTCCGGCTTTTTTCTTCCGAAAAGGTTACATGATACTTGCCAAGGGCTTAATGCATTGAATAGCTTTGCAGCCTCCGGGCCCATAGCTCAGTTGGTTAGAGCAAGCGACTCATAATCGCTTGGTCCTTGGTTCAAGTCCAAGTGGGCCCACTTTAACCGCCGGGCGGGAATAGTGAAAAAGATTATTTTTTGGGGCGATAGCTTATTGGCGGGATCCAATGGATTCGCGGAGCTTTTGTCGCTACACATTTTTTTGCATCATCCTCAAGCCAACATTGTTACCAGTATTTATGGGGGTGGCCCCGTTACCTGGCAGGAAACGCTTCCAGAAGCCCCACTACATGTTATCGGCAAAGCTCCTGATCTGGTAGTTTTGGGATTTGGCAGTGCGGACCTTATGCTGGGGAAGACCCCAGAAGTGGTTTGGACGGATGCCCAAACCAGTTTGGCATTGATGCTTCAAAAAACCCATAGCCGCATTTGCTTGATCTCCTTGATTTCCAGCTTCTTTATGGAAGAACAGGAGCGTGAAGCGTGTCGGGCCATTAACGATAGAATGCGTGCATTAGCCGTAAACCGAGTGGAATGGATTGAATTGGATGCACCGGTAGAAAACTTTCTTATTCAACACCGTCAAGGAACAGGGGAGAAGCATTCCTTGCATTTAGACAATACGCGATTGACGCCGTTGGGAAGGCTATTTCTGGCGCACCACGCTTTTCGTCTCATTTCCTGGCCCGGATTGTCAGGGCACGGAATTTTTCCTATATCCCAGGACCATTCTTAAAGCGGCCTGGAGGACAGATGGCAGAAGATGACAACCACTCGCGATTCCTCCGTAAAAATCTGGCGCTAAGCAAAGCCTATGAAATTGAGAAGAAGGACAAATTCAAGGATAAGTCCGCGCGCGGCGAAATCAAGCCGGATACAGTCGCTTGCTATCGTTGCAAAAAACTCCGGCCTTGCCTGAAGTTCGGCATCATGGAAACAGGCCGCGCAGAGGGTGCGGTTTCGGTTTCAAACGAATATGTTCCGTTATGCGAAGAATGCGCCCCAAAGCGCAAAAAAGATCCGAATGAATTGAATGCCAAGCAAATCAGCTCCCTTTTAAGGGGTGCTCGCCGCGGACGTTTATAAGATTCTTGATTAATTTAAAATCCGGATTTATTTAAAGTCCGATAATCCTGATTTTAAA
>JAYSRH010000475.1:0-6901 GCA_043721115.1 Fibrobacteria bacterium
TCCGCTCGGACCGATCGCCCGAGCCGACCATCGCCTTGCGCGCTTCGGCTTCGGCGCCGTGGGCTTCGGCGCGTTTCAGATCATACAGCCGCGTGCGCATGTAGGTTATGCATCTGATTCTGAAAATTGCCGCACGCAATTTGTGGCGTCATCGTGGACAAAGTCTGGTGGTGGGCGCCATACTTTTTCTTGGCGCGCTCATCATGACTCTGGGAAACGGCGTGATATCTGGTATGGAAACGGGCTTAAATAAAACCGTCGTACACGGTTTTACAGGCGATGTGGTGCTTATATCAAACAAACAGGAAAGCGACAATGTCTTTATGGAGATGATGGGAAAAGCCATCGAACCTATTCACGGATTTACGGCGATTCGAGAGGTTTTGCGAACAAGTCCTTATGTTGAAAATTTTCTCCCCGTAGGGAAAAACATGGCTATGGTGCTGAATGAAGACGGAGGAGCGTCAACCTTTCTCTACCTCTTAGGCGTAGATTTCGAAAGCTACCAAAAAATCTTTCCAGGAAACCTGGACTTGGTCGAAGGACAGCTTCCGAAAAAAGGGCAACCGGCCTTGATGCTGCCCACTGGAGCTAGAAAAGAAATTCAGCGCCAGACGAATATCTGGTTTCTACCAAAGGGAAAAATCCTCGATACTGCCCATTTGGAAAAGGACATCGGTACCAATTACCACGATCTCAGTTTTAAATCCAGCATGGTGATGATGGGGTTCAACGCGGAAATTTCCGCGACGGATCTTCGTCTGGATGTAGATGGAATTTTCAGATACCACGCATTGAACACCATTTTCGGAAATTTCGTATTAATTGATATCGAATCCTTTCGTCAATGCCTTGGATATTTTATGGCGGGAGAGAAATCCAAAAGTCAGATTTCCAGTCGAGACAGCGCCCTATTTTATAAAACTGAAATAAGCCTAGATGACATGTTTTCTGAGAATACTTCCATCGCTGAAACTCAGACTGCCGTCCAAACTCCGATAGATTGGAGTCGCAAAATCCAATCCAAAAGCTCCGGAGCAAACGTGGAAGCGGGTGATTATAATCTCGTTCTCATCTTTTTGAAACCGGGTATAAACCATCAGAAAGCTCTTAGCAATTTGAACGCCACTCTTAAGGCAGCAAAATCTGGTGTCCGCGCCGTGGATTGGAAATCAGCCTTGGGTCCAGTGGGTAGTATTGCCACCCTGATTAAAGGAGCGCTTTTCCTATTTGTGGGTTTCCTTTTTTTCGTGGCTGTCATCATCATTGTCAACACCTTAAGCATGGCGGCACTGGAAAGGACTTCGGAACTTGGTATGATGCGAGCAATAGGGGCACGAAAAGGTTTTATCAGTCAAATGTTCCTGATTGAAACCGCATATTTGTCTCTGCTTTTCGGGGGAGTCGGCATTCTCACAGGCATGCTTATGGTTATGGTTCTTCCCTATTTCAAAATATCCTCCGACAACGACATGTTACAGTTGTTTTTTGGGGGAGATACCTTTCATCCCTTACTTACAGGTGGGGATCTGATCTTGGCCGTTTTACAATTGCTTTTTGTGACCCTGACCGCAGTCGTGTATCCACTTATTTTAGTCAGGAAAGTCACGCCTTTGGACGCGGTGAATAAGGAATGAATATGGAAATCCTATTCCGCATCAGCCTACGCAATCTTTTCCGCCAAAAGCGTCGAAATCTTTTTCTGGGTGCTGCCATCGCCATGGGTATGGCAATTCTTGGAGTCGCAAATGCATTTTCTCACGGAATATCCGATGTCCTTTTCAACCGTTTATTAACGTATATGTCGGGGCAGGTCAGTGTGGTATTTACCCAAAATGGGAATATGACCCGCCCGTTTTTCCCCGATGGCCAACGCATGCTGGGGCTCATTACCAAGACCCTTCCTACTGGATTCTCCACCGAAGAAGCCATTGGTATTTTAGCGCGCGTAATAGGCAATGCCAGAACCGACAATATGATACTGGTTGGCCTGAATGTGGATGCTACGAATAGCAGTAAGGTTATGGAAGAAATGCGCCCGGATTTCCGTATGGTTGAGGGTGATTTTGAAAGCTTATTAAGAACGGATTTGGAAAACCCGGTTCTTCTATCCAATGTTAAAGCCAAAAACTTAAACGTTAAGGTGAATGACATGCTCCGCATCCGCTTCCAAGACGTCCACGGCCAAAACCAGGCGGCCCGCTTGACGGTGGTGGGCATTTTCAACCCCGCCAATATTTTTATGGCAACGCCGGCATTTTTCAAGATGGAGGACATCAAGCGCATTGCCGGATATAGTCCCGATGATATTGGAGGATTGCATATCACGGTTTCCAATCCAAAAAAGAATGCTGTGCCTACTGCAGATTCCGTTCACGCGCGATTGGTTCCGCCTATTGCATGTGTGCATGGCACGGCGGCGGGCAAGATTAAAACCATTCCAATAACGGTATTTGGCTATAAAGTAGATTCGGCTTCCTTGAAAAATATGACAGGAATACTATCGGCCTTTGCCCCCAATCGAAATGCATTAAGGCGTGATGATGTGCTCATTAGCCGTTCCCTAGGGGACAGCTTACAGTTGGGCATAGGCGATAAAATGGAGTTCTCCTACCAAACAAAATTTCAGAATCCGAATGGTCCTAACCCAGCTTCGGCCTTCGTAACCTTTTCTATCACAGGATTTCTTCCAAATCCTTCCCCATTTACCGGCCACAGCATCCTTGTAAACGACAAAGATTTCTATGGCTTCTTTTATGGCAATTGGCCCAAACCCTCCGATCAAGTCCTCTCACAGTTTCTGGACACCTTGAGCCCAATCTTCCCTTATCTTAACAGGGAATGGGTATTGCTGGACCGTACGCGCAGCACCTCGGACCTAAGGAAAAAATACGTCGATATCGCGCGGCTCAAGACCAAGGCGACCACCGTAGACGTGCAGACCATGTATGAAAGCGCCAGCATGATCATCAATCTGGAATACGCTCTCAACATCATTACTCTATCCGCAGTATTGATTCTTTTTTTCATAATCCAGGTAGGTGTCGTCAATACCCTCCGCATGACTATTCGGGAACGGACTCGGGAAATAGGCACCATGCGATCCATTGGCATGCAAAAATCGGATGTGCGGAATATATTTTTGATGGAAACCTTTTTTCTCACCCTTTTCTCCTGCTTAGTGGGTTCGGCCCTCGCTTTTCTTGCCATGGCGCTTCTGAAACTCATTCGGTTTTCAAATACGGACAATCCATTGGGGATGCTACTCGTAAATCATCGGTTGCATTTTGTGCCCAGCTGGGTCGGTACCCTTTTTTACTTGGTGCTTATACTACTTATCGCGGCGGTTACGGCTTGGTTCCCGGCGCGGCGGGCTGCGAGCCTTTCTCCATCCGATGCGCTGAGGCATTTTGGGTAGACGATGCGAATAATCAATGCCTTAAGGGGAAAAAAGATAATGTGTGAAATTCGACCCTGCTTTTCGACTGGTTCTGCATTCCTAATATGGTTTCTTGTCATGGCCCAAATCATCCCTAGCTTGGCTCAACCAAAAGGATCTGACATTTTAACTAAAATGGAATCCAATACACGTATGCGTTCGGATATTACCGCGACAGTATCGCTGACGCAGCAAAAAACTGGGCAGGGTATCAAAAACATCGATATGATTTTTTACCGAAGAGATAGCGACAAATCCTTTTTGATCATCATGACAGGGCCGGAATCAGATAAGGGCAATGGGTATTTAAGGGTTGGCGAAAATTTTTGGCTTTATCGGCGCAATACGCGCGCGTTTCAGCATATCAACCGAGATGAAAATATCGGTGGAACGGATGCTCAAGGGGATGATTTCGAGGATCGGAAATTGACCGAGTTTTATGTTCCCTTAACCGATTCCACAGGAAAAGAAATGATTACAGAAGCAATCCTTGGAAAAATTCCAGTGTATCGCATGCAAGTGAAAGCAAAAGCGCGTGATGTGGATTATCCAAACAAAACCTATTGGGTACGCCGCGATAATTTTCTGGTGCTCAAGGAACAAAGCTTTTCATTATCGGGAACTCTCATGCAAACGGCCTATTCCTTGAAGTATACGGCCATCAAGGAGCATTTCATTCCGGTGGAACAAGTATTTATAGACGAATTTGAAAAAGGGAATAAAACAAAATTGAACATTTCTGGTATTGCTACCAAGCCCATCAGCAACACTATTTTCACTAAGGCGTATTTGGAAAACTTGAGCAAATGAAAAGCGAGGTTGGAATTCGATTCAGGTTTTTGATTTTGATACTGCTGGCCTTCACCTTGGCAATTTCGGAAAATGTGGGTCTCCCCGTAACCTCTCAGAAAAAATCCCCGGAAAACTCCCCGGAAGAAAACGAGTTGTTTTCGGATTCCAATACCGTAGTAGACTCCTCTATCCGTTTCCATGATCAAAATGATGCCAATCCAAACCCTAAATCCGTAGGGCTTTCAGGAAGCATTCTCACCTATACGCAACCTACCCAAAATCGCGCATATTTTTCTGATTGGGATGCCGAACAGTCTTCCCTCAATTCTGGCGCAGTTGGAACCGCCTTGTTGGATATAAGAATGCGGGAAGGGTTCAGAGCATTTGCAGATCTCGAATGGTCCTTAAACGCCGGAAAGACGGACGACTCCAGTACGAAATTCCACGTACCAGAAACTTTTTTGGATGCCAACATCCATCACAAAATATGGCTAAGAATGGGAAAACAGGTGCTTCAATGGGGTCGAGGCTGGTTCTTCAATCCAACCGATTTGATAAATGTAGAGCATAAATCTTTTTTCCGTCGCATCGGTGGCCGAGAAGGTGTTTATGGCGCCAAGGTTCAAGTGCCATTTGGCACCGCCGTCAATTTGTATGGATTTTTAGATGTGAATGGCGTATCCCGCCCTGACAGTGTTTCCGGGGCCGTGAAGGCAGAGTTTCTCATAAAACGAACCGAGTTGGCGCTAATGGCATGGGACGGTGGCCATCGCGATCCAGTATATGGAGCGGATCTTTCTTCCCGAGTTCTAGGACTTGATGTCACTTTGGAGGCCGCGTTATATCAAGTGTTTCAGGCGCAGACTTTGCTTTTTAATAATGGCATTCCCAGTCTTGGTCGCAAGGAGGAGAAGTGGCAGTCACGGATGGCGGTTGGCCTGGGTCGAAGCTTTTCCATCTCCGGGATTCCGAACCGGGTTACTTCTGTCGTGGAATACTACTTCAATGAACCCGGCTCTGAAAACAGGAAGATGCCTTTTTCGGACCTGACGCGACAAGCTGAGCTGGCAGGATTTTCCCCAGTGGAAGCGCTTGCCTTGGCATCAAAGACTGGCGCTTATGAACCGAATTCATACTCCCGGCATTACGTGGCTTTTTTCACCAGCTTAAGCCGTTTCATCCTTTCCGATATGACGCTTTCCTTCAACGCGATCGGAAATTTAAATCAAAATTGTGCGATGCTCTCCACTACCCTCGGCTACCGCAATCTGAACAATTTTGGCATGACGCTGTCAGTGAATGGATTTGCCGGTCCCATTGACAGGGAATACACCCTGTCAAAACAAGCAACGCAAATTCAAATCACAGCGGAAGTCTTCTTTTGAAGTGGGAGTTGAATCAATCGCGACATAGCGCTGCGAAGTCTCCGTTATTGGGCATTTCTTCCCGAGTCAGGGCATAAACCTTTCCCCCATGGAGAACATGCACGCAAGCCAAATTAGCCAAATCTACGGCCCCGGGAACATAGGAGTTCTGGAGGTTTATTTTTCCACTGGCCTTATCAAATATTCCCCACTGCACTTTTCCCGCTTCCAGGAACAAGTGGGTGAGACGTCCATAGAATGCCGAAGGAACTACATCAGTTACACCGGACGCACCACGTCCCGTGGCAAGGTTTTCCTTGAAAATATGCGAAGCCCGATTGCACTCTTCTTTTTCCAGGTGTTGGAAAAGGGAGTTTGCGCGGCCATGTAGGTCTTCAATTTTATCCTGAGAATCCGGGTTACCGATAATTTCTTCTGCCATTAGCTGAGGATATTTACTGACTTCACGATATATGGGCAATAAATAGCCAACTCCGGCCAGGACGAGCGGCAGGTTCTTTTTGGGCAGCATTGAATGGACGCCATGATCGATAGCTTGGAAGAAATGCTGGATTTCCTGCTTCATCAATTTTCCATCTCCTTGGCCGCTTCCATATCCAAAATAAGCGGACCCATGTCCTCCAGAACCAGGATTGGAGTTGGTGTGAAAAGAGACTTGCCCATGGGATTCTTGGTCTTCTGGTGAGACTTCCCGTCGCTCCAATTCCAACATGGCTTTCCGCTTAAGATTGCCAAGTTGAATGTGCACCTCCCGTAAATTATTCGCTGATTTTTCCAAAGGTATATAAAGGGAAAGCCGGAATTCTGAAGCGCGCCATTCAGATTTAGTTTCGATTAAGCTCTGTATCAACCTCTTATTGAGACGCGTTTCAAACTGCATGGGAACTTGGCTGATCGGCTTGACCGGACTCATTTTTTCTCCTTGATAAAGGCTGGAGTTCTCTCTATAAAAACAAATTAATAGAAGTCTGTGTCCATAGTTAAATACCAGGAAGCGTCTAAAAAGCTCCATTTTTTATTGTCAAAACGGCTCGGTTTTTCCAGGGTCAAAAACAGGCTTGGAGCCCAGTACTGCCAACGATTATATTGACTGGGACCATGAATCAACTTGAACACCTTATTCTTGGAATCGAGCACCTGGGTTTCTTGGGTTATGCAGTATATTGCACTTGCGTTGCGCTAGGTGGAATCCTACTTCTCCCTGGGCTTTTCCTCACCGTTGGCGGAGGCTTCCTGTTCGGTGTGGTTAAAGGATCCGTTTTGTTCGTCGTCGGCCAAACACTGG